>JAIRXN010000120.1 GCA_031268245.1 Treponema sp.
ATGGCTCTTGGTCGGCCCCATCTCCCGGGCCCTGCGGTCGAAGTTCTGCCAGGCCCGGCGTACATGGATCTGGGGGGTGCGCCAATCCAAATCCTCCGGCTTCAGGGAAAAGACTTCCCCGCGGCGCAGCCCCGCCATGAACATGGATGCCGCCACGGCCAGATCCATCACATCCATGAGAACGCCGGGGCTGAACAAACTGACCACCTCATCTTCGGTGAGGGCGTCCCGGTCAACCTTCCGGGTATTCTGCGGGGGTTCCACATCACGGAACGGGTGATGCCATTTCTGATGCTGCCGCTGATACTCCTTGAAGGCCATTCTGAGAAACTTGATGACTTTCTCTAAGCTCTCGGTTCCGGCCATTTTATATTCGAGATCCTTCCTCACCATCTTCCTATTGGCAATACGGCTGATATATTCCAGTGCATCCGCTTCTTCCGTCTCTTCCATCCGGAGCTTGCAGATAGGGTCATCCTTGATCCATACCCGGTACAGGCATTCATAGCGGATAATCGTATTGAGGGAATAAGGGCGGCTTTTAGCGATTATCCGGGCGCCCCGGGGGGTTGCCCTCGATCCTGGTGAACTTTTCAAGCCAGGCGCCGACTTGTATCTGGTCTGCGGGGAGACGGGCTTGCCCATCTGATTTTTTGAGGTATTCGATAAAGGCAAATGCGCCGGCCTCTGCGGAAGCCTTGCTTTTTGGGTCTCTATACTCAGCGAGGGCGAAAGGAAGGTTCTGAAAGCTCTTTCGCTGCCATTCGGCGCATATACGGGCAGGCACTCCGGAGGACGGATTGATGGTGAGGATATAAGTTTTTACGTTTTTTCTTCGCTGTACAACAAACGGGCTTTTTGGTCTGGGCATGGCTTTTCCCCCGGTTGAGAAAAATAACTGCACAATAAATGCACAGTACCATGCAATTCGATTTTGGAGAGAAAAGCCTTGCCCCGTAATTCCTTATGGTACAATGACTTAGAACTGAGCCGCGGCCGATTCGAACGGCCGACCCACGCCTTAAAAGGGCGTTGCTCTACCTACTGAGCTAGCGGCCCGGGTTCAGTAAGCCTAGCAAAAAACACCCTTTTTAGTCAATAACGTATTCCTTGATGTCGGCGGTATTCGAGGCGTAAGGTTCTCAAAATCCGGGCCGATGTTGAAGAAGTATCTTTTTTCAGGTAACCTAAATTCATGCAGAGTATCGTATTTTCAGGCGGCGGCAGCGGCGGGCATATCTACCCCGGTTTGGCAGTAGCCGCCCGGATAAAAGAGCTGAGAGTCTACCGGGTTTTCTGGATTGGGCAGGGAACCGGGATGGACAGGAGTATCGTAGAAAATGAAGGTATCCAATTCTACGGAATTCCTGCCGGAAGGCTTCGCCGCTACCTCTCCCTCAAGACGATACCGGACTTTTTTCGGGTTATTGCCGGTTTTTTTGCCGCACGGCGTATTCTTAAAAGAGAAAAACCGGTCCTGCTCTTCTCCAAGGGGGGCTTTGTCTCGGTTCCTCCCTGTGCGGCGGCAGCTTCCCTTAAAATTCCTGTCTATACCCATGAGTCGGACATCAGTCCGGGACTGGCCACGAAGATAAACACCCGTTTTGTTGCACTTTCGGGGGGACGAATCTTTACGGCCTATGAAGAAACGTCGGCCTTTTTCCCGGAGGCGCTGCGTTCCCGCATCATTGTCAGCGGCCAGCCGGTGCGGGACAGTTTCCGCAAGGCAGATCCGCAAAGAGGAAAGACCTTTCTCGGCGTGGCGGCGGATGAGCGGATTCTCCTCGTTCTGGGGGGGAGCCAGGGAGCCCGGGAACTCAACGAACTTGTCAAAGAGAACCTGGATGCCCTTACCCGTTACTATACGGTAGTACACCAGACAGGGCCCAAAAACCAGTGGAATCTCAAGCAGGGCAGCCGCTACCGTTCCCATACTTTCATCGGGAAGGAGATGCCCGATGTGCTTGCCGCTGCCGAACTGGTGCTGGGGCGGAGCGGGGCAGGTACGGTCTGGGAATGCGCCGTCACCGGGAAGCCCATGATCCTCATTCCCCTTGCGGGTACGGGAACCAGGGGGGATCAGGTGGAGAATGCCCGTTACTTTGAAAAGGCCGGCGCCGCAGTGGTATTGTACCCCGCCGGCGGGGAAGGTCTCGTTTCCGCAGTGGAGGAACTTCACGACAATGAGGCAAAGCGAAGCGCTATGGCCGCCGCTTCCCGGCGTATCGGGGAGAAGGATGCGGCTTCCCTCATTGCCGATTCCCTGTCCCGGCCTCCGGAGGAAACCCGATGAGGGAGATCGCCGCCATTGATTGGGTCTTTATTGTTCTGGCGCTGATTTTTATCATCCGTTCGGGGCTTAAGGGCTTTATAAGCGAGTTTACCGGCATGGCTTCGGTAATTCTGGGGATCCTTGCCGCTCTTTTCCTCTATAAAAACGGCGGAATCTATCTGCGTCAGCGTTTCATGCCGAATATCAGGATCATTCCGGAAATTCTTGCCTTTCTGGCCATATTTCTGATTGTCTTTGTGCTCATCAGAATTGTGGGTTTCCTGCTTCGGGATATTTTTGAACGGATCAATTTCCATTCGGTTGACCATTTTCTGGGTGTGATTCTCGGCATTGTTCAGGGCCTCACGGTGATCATCCTCCTGCTTCTTGTCCTGACCCGGCAGCCTCTCTTTGACGCAGGCCCCATTCTGGAAAAAAGCATCTTTGGGGATTTTATCCTCCCCCTGATCGCAGAGAGGGTAAAAGATGTTTGAAAACCTCATCGGACAACCGGCCCTTGAACAGATCCGGGAGGATCTTCTGCAATCCCGGCTGGCCCCTTCCATGCTTTTCTGGGGGCCTCCCGCTTCGGGAAAGGGGACTGCCGCCCTGGAACTGGCACGGGTTCTCTCCTGCGAAGCTGCAGGCCGGCATTACGGTGAATGGAACTGCGGCTGTGCCGCCTGTACCCGGCACCGGCTTCTCCTCCATCCGGATCTTTTGATGCTGGGAAAGCGGAATTTCAGGATGGAGATTGCCGCCGCGGGAGCCGCTCTCGGCCGGGACTGGACTTCCTCTTCAGCCCTGATGCTCTTTATTCGTTCCGTCCGAAAGCTCATGGGCCGTTTTTCTCCTGTGCTCATGGAAGACGATCCCAAACTCTCCAGACTCAACCCCCTGCTTCTCTCCCTGGAAGAAACGCTGGAGGATATTGTCTCCGCTGCCCCTGAAGGGCGGGAAAAAATCCGGGACGTAATTATTGAAAATTCGGGAAGACTGGAGGATGAAGGTCTTGGCGCCCAGGTTCCCGTTGCCCAGATACGGAAGGCTTCATGGTGGAGCAGGCTTGCCCCGCAGGGGAAACGGAAATTCCTGCTCATAGAAAATGCGGGCCGCATGCAGGAAGGCTCCCGCAATTCACTGCTTAAGATCCTGGAAGAGCCTCCGGGTAGTTTGAGCATACTCCTCTGCAGCGGCAGCCGGGAAATGATTCTGCCGACTCTGCTTTCGCGGCTGCGGTCATACCGTTTTTTTCAGCGGGATGAGGCTGCGGAGGCGGAAGTGCTCCGCCGGGTTTTCAGGGTACGGGACGGAGAAAATGCAGGCGGCCTTACCGGATACCTTGAATCCTTTCTCCCGGTAAGCGATGAAGGGCTCCGGTTCCTGGCCTGCTTCTTCATTGCATCCCTTGCCCGCAAGGCAGCCCTCTCCCTCAAACGCGCTTCGTCAACGCTGCCTGAACCGCTGATCAGCCTGGGAAAGTATACGGCGCCCCGGGCGGAGGCTTCGGGTTTGAAGGCCGTCCCGGATAATGGGACGATCATCAGAACCGTACTGGACAAGGCCGGTAATTTTTCCGAAGCGGAACTTTTTTCCCGTTTTCTTGAGACTCTGCTTTCCCAGGTCTCCCTCTGTTTCCGGGACAGTCTGAGGGAGCAGGCCGCCGCGCCCGCCGCATGGCTGGATCTCTGGCGCAGAAAAACTGCGGATGCCGATTCGGCCCTGAAGATCTGGAATCTGCAGGTTCCGCTGGTACTGGAGCGGCTCTGCACTGAACTTGCCGGAGGAATGGCCGCACTCTCATGAGAGATTTTATCAAGCGGGCTTTGACCAAGCTCTACAAACTTACCCCTGCGCAGGTGGAAGAACTTCTCAACATGGCGGCGGAGGAAGTCTCCCGGCTTGAAACGGTGATCGATTCCCTCACCGACGGAATTCTTGTTCTGGATGAAAACCACTGTCTTGTCATGGCGAACAAATTTGCGGAACGGATTCTTCCTCTTTCAAAGTTTGAAGGCAGTCCGGTGCCGGTCTGGAAGGTGATTCAGGATGAAAGGGTCGTGGAATTTTTTCAGGAGTCTCTTATATCGGGCGACAAGGTGGTTGACCGGGAGATCGATGTTGAATACATGGGAGTCCAGCGGCTTCTTTCGATCAGCATTCTTCCCCTGGTGGAAAATTTCAGGATCACAGGTTCCCTTATTTATATAGAGGATATTACCGAAAAACGGGGCCGCGAAGCACGGCTGCGGCGCGCGGAAAACCTTGCAAGCCTTACCACGCTGGCGGCCGGGGTTGCCCACGAAATTAAAAACCCCCTGGGTTCCATCTCAATTCATATACAGCTTATCCAGAAGGTGATGGATGCCAACAAGAAGCTTTACTTTCAGGCTCATCCCGGGGAAAGCATGGAAAGTGAAGTGGGGCCGGTAAAGTACTTTCATCTTTTTGACCGTTATCTGGATGTGGTTAACGAAGAGATTGACAGGCTCAATCACATCGTGGTGGATTTTCTCTTTGCCGTCAGACCCATGAAACTGGAATCGCGTGAGGGGGACATCAACGAGCTTATCACCAATCTTGCGGATTTTGTCAGCCTGGAACTGGAAAAGGAAAACATTGTCTGTCATCTGGATCTGGACAGGGAACTGCCCCTGCTCCACTTTGATGAGCGTTACCTGAAGCAGGCGCTCCTCAATCTGATAAAGAATTCCCAGGCTGCCATGAAAGACGGAGGGGAACTGTTCATAAAAACCGAAAGGCAGGATCAGTCTGTTCTCATCCATGTTAAAGATACAGGAACGGGTATATCCGAGGCCAACCTTTCCAAAATCTTTGAGCCGTATTTTACCACCAAGGATGCGGGTTCCGGGCTGGGACTTACGCTGGTTTTCAAGATAGTGCGGGAGCATCGGGGAGAAATTACCGTTAAGAGCAGGGAAGGGGAAGGAGCTTCCTTTACCATCAGCTTGCCGGTTTTGCAGAAAGAGCAGAAGCTTCTTTCGTATGAGGGAATGGAATGAAGAAGCTTTGTTTCATGTCCGGTTTTGTGTGCGGTTTTGCGGCCGTTCAGGATAGAGGTTATTATGAAGTGCACATTGCTGATCATTGATGATGAAAAAAACATCCGTGAAGGGCTTGCGGCGGCCATGGAGCTGGAAGGCTACGAAGTCGTGCTGGCTTCCGACGGAGAAGAAGGCTGGAAACGCTACGGGAAGGGCGACATTGATCTTGTCATCACGGATCTGCGCATGCCGGGATTTTCCGGCGAAGAACTCCTCCGCAGAATTACTGTCGAAAGTCCCGGCTTCCCGGTGATTGTGCTGACCGGCCACGGCACGGTGGAAAATGCGGTTGCCGCAATGCGGGACGGAGCCTACGATTTTCTTACCAAACCGGTAAACATCGATCACCTGGGCTTCATGGTGAAACGGGCGCTGGAAATCAAGGAACTGTCACGGCGTCACCGGGAAATAGAAACAGAACTGGAACACCAGAGACAGTTCAAGACGATGATAGGCCGTTCGGCGGTCATGCAGCGAGTCTTCGATACGATAAGCCGTGTCGCACCGACAAAGGCTTCCGTATTGATTACCGGGGAGAGCGGGGTCGGCAAGGAACTTGTTGCGGATGCTATCCACGAACTTTCATCCCGAAAGGGGAAGCCGCTCGTAAAGGTACACTGCGCGGCCCTGGCGGAGGGCCTTTTGGAAAGCGAGTTATTCGGCCACGAAAAGGGAGCCTTTACCGGCGCCCTGTCCCGCAGGCGGGGCCGCTTTGAGCTTGCCAACGCGGGCACCCTCTTTCTTGACGAGATTGGCGAAATCGATCAGAACATTCAGGTTAAATTGCTGCGGGTACTGCAGGAAAAAAAGTTTGAACGTCTGGGAGGCGAGGAGACCATAGAAACGGATGTAAGAATAGTGGCGGCTACCAACCGGGATCTCAAGGCGGAAATTGAAAAGGGGAATTTCCGTGAGGATCTCTACTACAGACTCAACGTGGTAAACATTCATGTACCTCCCCTCCGGGACAGGAAGGATGATATTCCGCTTCTTGTGAGCGCCTTTCTTAAAGAATTTGCAGAAGAAAACGGAAAGAACATCGAAGGTTTCAGCGAAGGCGCCCGCTCCCGGCTCTATGCCTATGACTGGCCGGGTAATATCCGTGAATTGCGCAACTGTATAGAAAGCACCGTGGTGATGACCAGGGGCAGCCAGATCACCGAAGAGGATCTTCCGCCCACGCTGAACACTTTTCATGACGAAGGCTGGATCCGTATTCCCCTGGGAAGCAGCATGGAAGATTCTGAACGGATCATCATCCGTGATACCCTTTCGTATTTGAAAGGAAATAAAACCAAG
>JAIRXN010000148.1 GCA_031268245.1 Treponema sp.
GTACGTTTTTCCCGGCACAACGCCGAATACGAAGTCTTCGATAATTCCGGCCGTACCTGGGCCACCCTGAAAGACCGCTGGTTCGATGCGGACTACCAGGTGGAAAAATTTATCCGCGAAGCGCAGGAAAAAAGATTCCTCGCGGAAACTTTCCCGGTATACTGGCCGGGCCTGGGGCCCAATGTCTTTGCCGCCTGTTACGGCTGCCCCTATGTTTTCGGGGAAGTAACGGCCTGGGCGGAACCCATGCTGGAAAAACTCCCCTCCGCAGAGGAACTGCCTGCGCTTGACTGGGGCTGCGAGTATTTTAAAAAACTGGACGAGATGACCGGCCTGGCTCTGGAAAAGGCCGGGGGCCGTTTCTTCGTGGGTTATACCGACATACACCCCGGCATGGACTGGTGCGCGGCCCTGCGCGGAACAGAAGCCCTGTTGATGGATTTTTATGATGATCCGGAATCGTTGCGGTTTTTTTGCGATGCGTCTTTGGAAGCGTTTTTTAAATTTTTCGATTATTTTGACGCCAGACTGAAAGAGCGGCGGCAGCTTTCGGTTACATGGATGAACATTCCCTCTTTCGGAAAACTGCATATTCCCAGCTGTGATTTTGCCAGCATGATCTCCGGCAGCCAGTTTGAGGAATACGCCATGCCCTGCCTGGAGCGGGAATGCCTGCACATGGATCATAACATCTTCCACGTGGACGGGAAAGGAGTGGCCCGTCATCTGGACCGGATACTCACCCTGCCGAAACTCAATGCGATTCAGTGGGTGCAGGGTATGGGGGAAGATCAGCCGATAATGCAGTGGGTTCCTCTCATCAGGAAAATCCAGAACGCCGGGAAAGGGGTAGTGGTTGACGTTACAACAAGCGAACTTGAGTCCTTTATCGCGGAGGTTCCGCCAAAAGGGATCTACCTGTGCATATCGACCGGAAGCCCGGAAGAAGAAGAAGCTGTATTGAAACGTATTGAAAAATGGTAGAGCCTTGATTATAAATTCTTTCCTCAATGGTCCTCAAAAAAAACGGCGGGATGTGTTTCATGGAACTCCGGATCAAAGCCTGTTCATAGGGTAGTCAAAAAGCCGGAAACGTAAGATTATATATATTTATGAAGCTAGGAATAGGGATAGATACCGGCGGGACTTACACGGATGCGGTGATATACGATTTTGAAGGGCAGGAAATTTTGGGGGCTGTAAAAGCGCTCACCACAAAGGATGATTTGACCATTGGAATTTTAGACGCCTTTGACCGGCTCCCCGGAGAACTGGTCAGGAGGACGGAAATTATTTCTCTTTCAACAACTCTTGCCACAAACGCGTGTGTTGAAGATAGGGGCGGTAACGCCAAACTTATTTTCTTCGGCGGGGACAAAAAGATCATTGATGAACTCGGCGGAAAGTACGGCCTGCCTAAGTCTAAGGATATCTATATCCAGGAAGCGTATACAAAATTTTCCGGTGAAATAGAACGCGAAGTTGACTGGGATTTATTCCGCCAAAATATAAATGGAGCCTTTGATGATTTTGACGGCGTTGGGATCATTGAAATAAATGCCATAAAAAACGGCGCGGTGGTAGAGCGAAAGGCGAAAACGTTGTTTCAGGAACGGTATGGGATACCCGTAGTGTGCGGGCATGAATTGTTTTCGGAATTAAATTGTCTGCAGCGGGGTTCAAGTACCCTTTTAAATGCCCGGCTGTTTCCGGTGATTCAGGAATTTCTTAAGGCTATCAAAACGGCCATGATCCGCCGGGGCATAAAAGCGCCGGTAGTCATTGTGCGCAGTGATGGAAGCCTGATGTCAGAAGAGTTTGCCGCGGTGCGTCCTGTAGAGACTCTGCTCTGCGGACCCGCAGCCAGTGTCATTGGCGCCGTAAAACTGTCGGGGGATGCAAACAGTATTATTGTTGATATGGGAGGAACCACCACCGATATCGCCTTAGTTAAAAACGATGTCCCCGTTATGGTAACCGATGGGGTAAGCCTGGGCAAATGGAAAACTTTTGTGGACGGGCTGTATGTAAAAACCTTCGGGCTGGGGGGCGACAGCGCCATACATTACAACGAAAAAAAACTATTTTTGGAAGAATACCGTGCTGTTCCGCTTTGTGTTGCCGCGGCAAAGTATCCTGAGATTTTAGAAAATTTAAAAAAGATAGCGGATAATCAGAATAAACATCACCTGTATCTGCATGAGCACTATCTGCTGATCAAGGATCTTCCTCAAGGAGACCGGTATACGGAGGAGGAAAAAACCTTGTGCCGGGTTTTAAAACAGGGACCGATGATCCTGCAGGATGCCGCCGCTGCAGTGGACAGGGATATCTATAATCTCAAGACTTCCCGGCTGATCAAAGAAGGTTATGTACAGATATGCAGTCTTACGCCTACCGACATAATGCATATTAAAGGAGACTTTACCGGGTTTTCTTCAGAAGCTTCAGTACTGGGAGCGCAAATTGTTGCCTATAACACGGATATGCCGGTTACGGAACTGTGCCGGGAGGTGTACGATGAGATAAAACGCAAGCTTTATGTTACTATCGTTAAAGTTCTGCTGGAAAATAAAGACAAACACTTCATGAGAAACGGCGTTACCGGAGACGCTGAAAAGTTACTAAACGAGGCTTATGCCATGGCAGCCGGGGACCGGCAGAGGGATGGTATTTCTCTTACTTTCAGTACCGATTGTACACTGGTCGGAATCGGCGCTCCCATTCATATTTTTCTCCCCGATGTAGCGGAGATGCTAAAAACCAAGGCTGTTATTCCTGAACATCACGAAGTTGCCAATGCCCTGGGAGCTGTTATGGGGAACGTATATGCCGCCTATACTGCTGAAATCAGGCCGAATTACGCTCCCGAAGGTATTACAGGCTACATGGTTTTTGGCGGCGATGAAATGAGGATATTTGAAACTATGGACGAAGCGGAATCCTTCGCCGTTTTAAAAGCAAAAGACGGAGCGCGCTTGGAAGCGGTTAAACGGGGGGCCCGGGGAGAGATAAGCGTCAACTGGGCCCTTGACAGGCATGAGGCCGAGACCAGGGATGGAACCATCCATTTAGGTACAACAGCCTCGGCCCATGCATTGGGTTCATTTGGATTATAGCGCAAGACATTGCCCGAATACGGTAAAAATGGCAATGACAGTTTAACACCCCGCTTCCCCCGGCTGCCTTTACATCACGCCCTGGGAGTTCTGAAAAACCCGAAGAGGCTCCCGCAGAAGCCGCCGGCAATGTGGGCGAATTCAGAGATGTTGTTGGAAGAAAAAGAGTTGAACAGTT
>JAIRXN010000228.1 GCA_031268245.1 Treponema sp.
CGGTATTATAAAGGGTGATTGTATGGCAAAAAATAAACCTCGTTTATTCATTAAGTTTATTGTCCTAGCCCTTGTTATTTCCATAGGAACAGTGGTTTTTCTTTTTCTTTACAGCTTAAATTTGATCTCCGAACCCCGGCCGGGTATAAGATACCTGCTGCTTTTTGCCGCTGTTCTTGCTTTTATTGCCTCCGGGCTGGATATTCTGTTTTTTCGGCTGATGGTGGCCGCTCCGTTGGAAAAATCTCTGGAAGTTATGGAGAAAAACGGGGAGGGTATTCTTTTTCAATCGGCAAAACTCAAAAATACGAGAGAATTAGGGCGGATAACTCGTTCTTTTAATGCCGTTGCCGACAGCCTCCGGCAGCTTGTGATAACTATCGAAACAGAAGGGGAAAACCTCGACGATGTAGGCTTTGAGCTTACCTCCCGCATGAACGAAACTGCCGAGGCCATTGAGGAGATCCGCGCGGCTATTGAGTTGATCAAGGAGCGTACCGCGGTCCAGATCGCTTCGGTGCAGGGGGACAATGCCGCCATGGAGCAGATTACCGTTAATATTGCGGAACTTAACGACCAGGTGGAAATACAGAGCGGCAGCGTGGCCCAGTCATCTTCGGCAATTGAGGAAATGCTTGCCAACATCAATGCGGTAGCCAGAATTTGTCAGACAAACACTGAAAATGTTGAGCGCCTTGCGGAGGCCTCCGGGGTAGGCCGTTCGGGACTTGAAAAAGTGGCCCAGGACATTCAGGGAATAGCCAGGGAATCCGAAAGCCTCCTTGAAATAAACGAGGTTATACAGAACATAGCGAGCCAAACAAATCTCCTTTCGATGAACGCCGCTATTGAAGCAGCCCATGCCGGGGAAGCGGGAAAAGGGTTCGCGGTAGTGTCCGATGAAATCAGAAAACTTGCGGAGAATTCCGCGGAACAGTCTAAGACAATCGGCACGGTGTTGAAAAAAATTACCGGTTCTATCACCCTGATCCAAAAAGCGGCGGAGGGAGTATTAGGCAAATTTGAGGCGATTGATTCAGGAGTCAAGCTCGTTCTGGAACAGGAAGAACAAATTCGTAACGCCATGGATGAACAAAGCGCGGGCAGCAAGCAGATTCTGGAAGCCCTGGGAAGACTCAACGAAATTACGCATCGTGTTAAAACCAGTTCCGGTGAAATGCAGCAGGAAAGCAGGGAAGTTATTCAGGGCGGAAAAAGCCTGGAAACCGAGGCGGAAGAAATTTCCAAAGGGATAGCGGAAATAGCTTCCAGGACGAGTCAGGTCAATACTTCGGTGGAATACCTCCGGGAAATCGGAGATAAAAATAGAAGTAATATTGAAACCTTGAACAAGGGGATTTCTCAATTTACCATTTCAAGCGAATATTACAAGTGGGATGATTCCTTTGCGACGGGTATCAAACTGATCGATGCCCGGCACAAGCGGCTCTTTGAGGCAGTCAACCGGCTTCTGGACGCGTGTGATCAGGGCAAAGGGAATGAGGAACTGACAAAGAGCCTTGCCTTTCTTGCCGCGTATACGGTCAAACATTTTTCCGAAGAGGAAGCCCTCCAGCAAAAATACGGTTATCCCGAATATCAGGCCCACCGTCAGATTCATGAAAATTTCAAGAAAGTCGTCCAGAAATGCATCGATGAACAAAATACCAGCGGGCCCAGCGAAGAAATGCTTGAAAGGCTCAAGAAGGAAGTTGGCGGCTGGCTTGTAACCCATATAAAGGTAATGGATAAAAAACTCGCGGTTTTCCTCAAATCCAAAGGGATTAGCTAATCAGAGGGATCAGCTAATCATGTTGAGAAAAACTTTATTTCACAGTATTATAGGTATATGCGTAGTCTCCTTATCAAAAATGGTCTTGTAGTAACCGAAGATTCCGAATCGGTACGCGACATTCTGTGTGAAGGCGAAAAGATCAAGGTTATTGGAGAGAATCTTTTTTCCGGGAATAACGGCGCGGCGGATTCTCCCGGAAACGGAAAGTCCGGTACAACGGAAGTCATTGATGCGGCAGGGAAAATTGTCATCCCCGGAGGGGTGGATGTGCATACCCACCTCAATCTGGACGTAGGTATCGCCGTAGCCAGCGATGATTTTTATACCGGTACGGTGGCCGCGGCTTTCGGGGGAACCACTACTATTGTGGATCATCCCGCCTTTGGTCCGGCAGGCTGTTCGCTGGATCATCAAATTAAGAAGTATCACGGCTTTGCGGAAGGTAAGGCTGTAATCGACTACGGTTTCCATGGGGTCATTCAGCATGTGGACGATGATGTACTCCGGATGATGGGGGTCCTGGCTGCCCGTGGGATTACCAGTTATAAGGTCTACCTCACCTATGCTTTCAAACTTTCCGACGCGGATATTTACCGGGTTTTGGAGCGGGCCAAGGAATTGGGGGTAATGATCGCCGTGCATCCTGAAAACGACGGGGTGATCAACCTGCTCCGGGAACGGTTCATTGCCCAAGGTAAGACCGGCTCCGCGTATCATCCCCGGTCCCGGCCTCCGGAGTGCGAGGCCGAGGCTGTCAACCGGATGATTCTTTTTGCGGGGATGGCCGGAAACGCCCCCCTCTACATCGTACACCTGTCTAACGCCTTGGGCCTCGAATATATACGCGGGGCGCGGCGGCGGGGGCAGACGAACCTTTATGCCGAAACCTGTCCCCAATACCTCCTCCTGGACGACAGCCGTTATGAGCTTCCGGGTACGGAAGGGCTCAAGTACATCATGTGTCCGCCCCTGCGAAAACCGCCGGATCGGGAATGTCTGTGGCAGGGGCTTGCGGAGGAGATTGATACGGTAGCAACGGATCACTGCCCCTTCTTCTTTGAAACTCAGAAAATGCTCGGTAAAGAAGACTTCACCAAATGCCCCAGCGGAGCGCCGGGTATAGAAGAACGGATACCCCTCATGTACAGCGAAGGGGTGGCAAAGAAGCGCATAAGCCTCCGCCGTTTTACGGAACTTTGCTGTACAAACCCGGCCAGGCTGTTCGGCATGTACCCTCGGAAAGGTGTTATTCGTGCAGGTTCCGATGCCGATCTTGTCATCATAGATCCGGGGAAAAAGCTCACGTTAAGAAAGAACATCCTCCATGAAAATGTGGACTATACTGCCTACGAGGGGACGGAATTGTCCGGTTTCCCCGAATGTACCATTTCCCGGGGCGAGGTGATAGTCCGGGACGGAAAGCTGCTCGGCGGCGCGGGACGGGGCAGGTTTATATGCCGGTCCCTGCCCGGCC
>JAIRXN010000231.1 GCA_031268245.1 Treponema sp.
CGGATATCACACATACCGTCCCCTTCCCACCCAGAGAGTTCCACAGCAATAACGGTTCCGAATGTATCACCCACGCCGCCGAAATCCGGTACACAAAAGAAAACCTCCCCTTCACCCGCAGCCGCGGCCACCAGAAGAACGACACCTGCTTCGGTGAACAAAAAAACGGGGTGGTCGTCCGCGAATACATCGGCTATGACCGCCTTGAGGGGCGTGAGGAACAGGCCCTCCTTTCGGCCGTCTATACGCCGCTGGTTCCGCTGCTCAATTTCTTCATGCCTACCCAAACACTCACAAGCAAAACCAGGGCGGGGTCTAAAGAAATCAGGGTCTACGACGAACCACGCAGCCCCTTCCAACGGCTCATCAAGAATGAGGAACTGCCCCAAGAATACAAAAACTCCCTTCGGACACAATGTTCCCTTTACAACCCGGTGGAACTTCAGCAGAATGTCAATAAAGCGATCCTGCGCCTGCGTCAATGGCTCGCCCAGGCAAACCGTATTCAGACGCGGAAGCAGGACTAGCTTTGGTAACATTTTCTAAATGAGGCATCCATGCCTTTCGGTAACATTTTTAAATGAGGCATCTCGGGCTTTCGGCTAGATTTTTGAATGATACACTACGGGCTTCGCCATGGCGGTTCAGCAGTTTGACATATATTGAAGAAATTTGCCGCGAACTAACAGACGCGAACGGAACAGGGCGCCCTTCATTTTCCCTCCGCTTTCATAAAGGAGCCTCGGCCGGAACAACATCACTATAATGAAATAGTGATGAACGGTAAACCGCGGACGGCGGCTGACACCTTTTTTCATCTATGTGTCAACCATTCGGTTCCTTGCCTCCCCACCGTTTTTAGGGTAGACTGGGGGTATGACTATAGAACAGACTGTTGAAATTCCCGCCAATCACCGGCTGACTATCGAGGTTCCCCGCGAGGTTCCGGCGGGGCCGGTTGTCCTTGCCTTTACACCCGCCGGGGAAGCGCGCACGGACGGATCGCGGGACACTCCCGAATATCTCAGGCGTAAGGCGCGGGAAGCGGAGGATATTGAGCTTTTCAAGCTCTATGCCGAGGAACTCAACCGGGAAGCGGAGGATGTGCTTAAGTACCAGATTGACCCTTTTGAATTAATCCCTCCATACAAAGAAGAACTATGAAGCGGGGGGAACTGTACCGGGTTTACCGGGGTTCCCGCTATGATTCGAAGGATCATCGGGTGTTCCTGGTGGTGAGCCGCCAGCCGTTGATCGATAATACCTTTTCCAGTGTTATATGCGCCCCGGTCTATTCCAATTACAGAGGATTTAAGACCCAAGTTGAGATTGGCGTTGAGGAAGGGATGAAGCACGACAGTGCGGTCTATTGTGATGAATTAATTAGTATTCCCAAATCCCTGCTTACCAACTATGTCGGCGCCCTTCCGGCTGCCAAAATGGAAGAAGTGAACGCCGCCTTTCGTATTGCCCTGGCTGTCTAATCTCATTCCCCGCACAGCCCAAAACGGCTGCGGCAAGAATGAACGCTGCCGGCGAACAAAGGGGTATCGTCATTGACGCCGGGCCGGAACAACATCACTATAATGAAATAGTAATGAACGGTAAACTGCGGACGCCGGTGTACTTTTTTATATAGCCGCAAGGACGGTATGTTTCCTTTGCCTGCCGCAGACCCAGATCCCCCAGATCCTGCTCCCGGTTGATATAGGTAAAGAAGCGGGGGAGGCCGGCGGCAAAGGCCTGGTTGATGTACTGGTAGATCCCCTTGTACTGTTCCAGAGCCTTTTCAAAATGAATGGCGAAGATGCGGCCCTTTGCAAGGCTTTCCCCCAGACACCAGCCGGCAGCTTTGCCGTTCACATAAAAGATCGCCCCCCTCACCCTGAGTGTGCCGAAGAGTTCCAGTGTCTCCCTGGCCGCGATAATGTCCCCCTCTTCACCCTTCTCCCTGGCCCACTGTTCGGTAACTTCCAGGGCCTGGGGAATCAGTTCCGGGGTAAGGGGCTTCATTTCATGATCCGGATACTCTTTATTGAAGGCATTTACCAGATTCTTTTTTTTATGGAAGCGCTTTCCGGAAAGATCCGCCAATTCCTGCCTCAGATACAGATAATCGAAATTGTCCCGGTCTTCAGCCAGCTCAATACCCCAGGATGCAATATCTTCCCGGGATTGAGCCAGCGCCGATTCGGGAATGTTCTTCCAGTAATCGTGGGTTCGGAAGAGGTCTTCGGTAATATCTTTGGGCATGGCCGCACAGGGGGTAAGAAAAAACTTTTTATTGTCGGTCCAGAGCGGCTCCCCATGGTCGTTGGGAGGCTGTACCCCGGAGATGATGAAGGTATGCCCCGGCCCCAGGCTTACCCGGTACTGATAACGCCGCCTGAAGAGGTAGAGTCCCGCAAAGGTAAATTCCGAAACCCCGTCGGGTGTCAGCGAAAGCTGCGGATGCATCTCATTCATGAGATCCAAACTGATTGGAACAAAATCGGGATAGGCAGGAACAGGGTTTGTCATACCCAGATATAGTAGCAAATTCAGCGCCGAAATACTAGGGTAACGCTGATTAACTTGACGCTAATCAGCGTTACCCTATGCATTTGCTCATTTCATTACGCAAATGCCACATTAAAGTAGCGCTGATTTATGCTCGGTTGCATAAATCAGCGCTTCCCTGGTTATGCTCCGGAGCGGACGGAAGCCGCTGTTGTTTTGAAACGCTTTACGGATTGGCAGTTTCACTTCATAATAAGAGGATGCCTGAAGAAACCGGTTTATCAACCTTAAAAACTGAATCGGCCATGGAACAAAGTTTCATGCCTGACCTGGAAAAACTTATTGTACCCCGCTTTGTGAAGTATGTGCGGTACTGGACGGAGAGCAGCCGCAAGATTAAGGAGACTCCCTCCAGTCCGGGGCAGTGGGATCTGGCAAAGGTTTTGCTTGAGGAACTCAAGGAACTGAAGATAGGGGACATTGAGTTAACGGAACACTGCTATGTGATCGCCAGGATTCCCTCTTCGGCAGGGAAGGAAAAGGCCCCCTGTATAGGGCTTATGGCCCACATTGATACGGCGGAGGATGTCAGCGGGAAGGGGGTTAATCCCTGCCTGGTGGAATGTTATGACGGCGCAGCAATCGATCTGGGAGGCGGGCTCTTCCTCGATCCCGCTCTGGATGAGGATCTGAGGGCCCAGAAGGGGAAGGCTCTTATCCATACCGATGGTACAACCCTTCTGGGCGCCGACGACAAGGCCGGAATTGCGGAGATTATGGGTGCCCTTGAGTACCTCTGTTCCCATCCTGAGATTGTTCACGGCCCTCTGGAAATTATCTTTTCTCCCGATGAAGAAACCGGGAAAGGGCTGCCCGAATTTCCCCTTGCGTCTATCAAATCGAGGGCCTGCTATACCGTGGACGGAGGCCCCGTCGGGGAGCTTGAGGCGGAGTGCTTCAATGCCTGGAAGGCGCTTGTGGAATTTCGGGGCAGGGCGATCCATATAGGAACAGCCCGCGGCATCCTGGCAAATGCGGTTCTCATGGCGGCGAATTTCGCCGCGCTGCTGCCCCGTTCGGAAAGCCCGGAAGCCACCGATCACTACTACGGCTACTACTGCCCTCTGGAGATAAAAGGAGACCTGGAAACTGCAAGTCTTGAGATCCTTCTCCGGGACTTTGACCGGAGTATCATGGAACGGCGGCTGGCGGCCCTGGAGTCTTTTGCCAAAACGGTAGAAGCCCAGTTCCCCGGTTCTACGGTAAAGGTTACAACAGAAGCCCAATACTACAACATGAAAGCAAAGATCGATGAAGATCCTTTGGTGATGGAGATTCTCAAGGAAGCCTTCAGGAAGGCCGGCGTTGAGATACGCCAGAAGCCGATCCGGGGAGGCACGGACGGTTCCCGGCTTACCGAACTGGGTATCCCCACGCCGAACATTTTTACCGGCGGCCGCAATGCCCACAGCAGGCTGGAATGGGTTTCCGTTCCCGGGATGGCCGCTGCCGGCAGGGTACTCATCGAACTTGTAAAACTATGGGGGGAAGCATAATGGATACTCTTCTATCTAAATACGGACATCTTGTAAAAGATGCGGTGACTTTGACCAAAACACCAAAGCTCATTACCGAGGATAATGTCTATCAGGTTGGAGTAGATGCCGTGCTTCCCTATCTGGATATGATGGTGGATGAATCAAGCCTTCCCGGTTCGGGTCTGGATGGCATGGAAAATCTGGAAGAGCTTTGGGAAAAAGCCAAATCCGGCTCTTCCTGCCTCCTCCTGCCGGAGCATTACAGCAATCTGGATCTTTCGATTATTACATACTTTATCAGGAAGGCGGGTGGACATGGAGAGGAGATGTCAAGGGCTGTAGTAGCCGTTGCGGGGATGAAGCTTACCGAAGACGATCCCTCCGTTGCCGCATTTGCCGCCGCATACAGCCGTATCGTGATCTATCCAAGCCGTTCCCTTGCCCACCTGGATGCGGAAAAAGACCGGGCGGAGATCCTTCGCAGCGCTTCTATCAACCGGGCGGCGATGAAGGCCCTGAATGAGCTAAAAACCCAGGGGAAACTGATACTGGTTTTCCCCGCGGGAACACGCTACCGCGCCTGGGATCCTGCCACCAAGAGGGGAGTCCGGGAGATTGATTCCTACATCCGTTCTTTTGATTATATGTGCTGTATAGCCCTCAACGGTCAAATTCTCCATGTCCACCAGAAGGACATGATGGAGGATGAGGTGAGAAGCGATTTGGTGCGGGTTACCGCAGGGCCTGTTCTTTCATGCGCCGAATTCCGGAAACAGGCCGGAAAGGCGGGCATTGAAGACAAGAAGCAGGCAACCGTAGACGCCATCATGGCGGAACTGGAAGCCATGCATGAGGCTGCCGAGCCGAAACGGATAGCGCTCCTCAAGCACTAGTGTTCTGTCCTAAACAAAAGGATTAATGAAGTCAAACCACCGATACTTTATGATATTTTGTAAAAGGGGTAACTTATATCCGACGGGATATAGGGGCCGGCGCCGATTGGTTGGTGTAGGGAGGGAACGGTCAGGGGGAACCCCTGGCAGACCTCGTCACGAATAATAATCGCAACGGCGACCGAAAAAAACAATGAGGAGCAGCGTTTCGGCGCCGCTACCTCGGATAGGATCTCGGTAGTACCCCGCTGCTTCTGCCAT
>JAIRXN010000026.1 GCA_031268245.1 Treponema sp.
TGGATGAACTTGCAAAACAGGGCTTCCGGGTGGAACGGAAACGGATCGAACTTATGGGAAGCAATTTCAAGAGTGTCGGAAAATACAAGGTCCTTATTAAGCTTTATGAAAGCGCCGCAGCAGAAATCGGCGTCACCGTAGTAGGTCAGGAGATAAAAACGGAAAGTACTCCGGCTCCGGCCCGCCCCAGGAGAGGAAGAAGGGAAGAGCCCCGGGAAGAAACGGCTTCTCCGCCGGCGGAAACTCCCGCCGAAGCCCAGCCCGCCCAAGTCCCGGCGGAAAACGTTCCTGCCGAAGAAGCCCAGGCATAAGCGGTCCGTGTGTCCCTTCGGGCCGCGAGCATAAGGAAATTGATAGTACGGCGCCGCCAGGAGGCGGCTTGTGCATGCGTCCCTTCGGGCCGCGAGCGTAAGGAAATGGTTATATAACGCCGCCAGGAGGCGGCTTGTGCATGCCGGATAAGGTACCGCCTCGTGACGATGAGGTAGAACGGGCAACCCTGAGCGCCATGCTCATGGACTCGGGGGCAGTGGCCGCGGCCCTGCAGATCCTCGATCCCCTTGATTTTTCCTCAAAGAGGCATCAGTTAGTCTTTGAAGCCATACGGGATCTCACCGACAAGGGCCTTACCGCAGACATTCTGTCGGTTACCGAATCCCTCAAACAGAAAGGCCGCCTGGAGGAATCCGGAGGGGCCGCCTATGTGGCGGACCTTACCTCGGTGATCTCTTCGGGCGCCAACATTGAATTTTACGCAGAGGCCGTGGCAGGCTATTCTCTCAGGCGCGCCCTGCTCCGTGTGGCGGGGGATCTGCGGCTCAAGGTTTTCGATGAATCCACCGAATCCCGGATCATTCTGGAAGAGGCCCAGCAGCGTATCCTGGAACTGAATGACAATCGTCAGACTCTCCATTACCGGAGCACAAGACAGATCATTCCGGCGGCCATTGATATCATCGAAAAGCAGTACTATTCCAAAGAGGAGTATACGGGTATCCCTTCAGGTTTTAGAGGTCTCGATACCCTTACCTCAGGTTTCCATCCCCAGGAATTTATCATCATCGGCGCCCGGCCTTCCAGGGGGAAAACCGCCATTGCCCTCAACATGGCGGCCCATATTTCCATCCACCAAAAGATCCCCGCCGCGTTTTTTACCCTGGAAATGCCTGATGTAGCCCTGGTCCAGCGGCTCATTACCAGCGAAGCAAAGATCGATGCGGATAAAATACGAAAAAAGCTTCTCAAGGAAAATGAATTTGCAAAACTGGTGAATACGGCGGGAGATATCAGCGAGGCTCCCCTTTATATCGTTGATATGCCCAATATGAGGCTCCTCGATCTCCGCTCCCAGGCCCGGCGGCTCCGTGCCCAGCAGAAGGTTGAAATAATCTTTATTGACTATCTGGGGCTTATCAGGCTGGATAACACCGCTACACCCAAGTGGGATCAGATTTCGGAAATTTCACGATCCCTCAAGAGTCTTTCGCGGGAACTGGATATTCCCCTGGTTACCCTGGTGCAGCTCACCCGGGAAGCGGAAAAGGAACAGCCCAATCTTTCCACTATCCGGGATTCGGGCGCCATCGAACAGGATGCGGATCTGGTCATGTTCCTCCAGTGGCCCGATGAGACGGCGGGTAAAAAAAAGGAAGAGCAAAAGCAGGAAACCTTCAAAACAGACGGGGTAGCGGTGAATTTGCTCCTCAGGAAAAACAGAAACGGCCCCACGGGGGATGTGGCCTTGACCTTCATGCGAAACTATACAAAATTTGAAAGCAGAGCCCGGGAAGAAAGTTATTCACAGTGACAGGAGGGAATATGGCCTTCAGAGATGAATATGAATTCGATCTACTAAAAAACGAAGCGGAAAACATGGTTCTTACCGAACTGGAAGAACAGCTTGCCTCATATCCGGAAGAGATCTGCCGCTGCAATGAATGCGTGGTGGATATGGCGGCCATTTCGCTTAACTCGGTACGGCCGCTCTACCGTTTCTCGCTGCTGGGTACCCTCTATGCAGCCCAGGCCATGAACGAAATGGATTACCGGATGGGCATAAAGGAGGCTGTTTCCAGGGCTATAGAAAAAGTCCGCAGGAACCCGGCGCATGATTAGAAAACGGGCTTTACGGGGCCCTTCAAAAAGCCGTGTTCCTTTACTTCCAGCAGCCACTCTTCGGTGTAGAGCTTGAAAACAGCCAACAGCTTCCCGGTACGGCTGTCATGCCAGTAGATGCCGCCATCCGAATCCAGGGCAATAAAACAGCCTTTTCCGCCCGTTATGCGCCGGGGGATTCCTCCTGAATATTCAAAAGGTATCACTCCATTCTCTGTGTAGATTGAAGCGCCGTCTCCCCCCAGAGTGGATGCAAGTATGTCATCCGTTTCACAGATTGAAAAAAACAGATCTTCACCCTCATATTCGGCCAGGGGAACGGATTGCCGGGGATTGGAAAGATTCAGATGGACAATGGAACTGCCTCTGGGCCCTCCGTTTTCCGAAAAGGCCGCTCCGTATATGTTTCCCGAGGCGCCCGAATAGACCCGTCCGCCTACAGAAGCCGGATACTGCAGAGCTACTGTTTCTTCGGTTTTGAAATTGATAAGCAGGAAAGGACTGTTGCCCGAGACGGCGCTTCTCCCCAGGATGATGCTGTCTTCCGAAACAAAATCCGCATCCATGGCTCCCGCTGAAGAGAAGGAGAATACCTGTTCCGTATCATCTGAAAAAATCCTTCCCGTTCCCCCCGAATCCAGAAAAAGAATGTATCCGCCGCGGGAAGCGGCGGCAAACAGCGGCTGCCGCAATAAGAGCTTGTCAAATTTCCGTTCCCCGCCGTCCGGATCACGTATAACGGGCTGATCCCGGTTATTTTCCCCCTGCCAGAGGAGGAAGGAGCCTTTCCTTTCCCCATCCATGCCGCTTATCCGGGTGTAGGGAGTCGCGGTTTCCAGAGTGAATTTCATGCCGCCGTCCAGATCCCGGTAATCCAGGGGAATGATCCCCATGCCGCTTCCGCTGAGGAAGGCAAGACTGTCCCCTGACACGGCAATCTCGCTAATTGAGACGTGGGAATTGGTCTTGAGAATGTGTGGAGGAGAAGGGGAGTTCACAAGCCAAATTTCTCCTTTCGCGCTGCCCAGAACAAGGCTTCTGTCATTGAGAACCAGGGCGCTTGAGAATTTTCCGCTTGGAGGAAGCTGCTGTCTCCTCCGGATCTCGAGCCTGCCCGATGTACCCAGATTGAACTGACTGAGAATGCCCCGTTCGGTGTCCAGAGAATAAAATTCATCTGCGCCGGCCGCGGAGGAAGACTGAGTCCCATTTATGAGGATGCCGCGTCTTTCTCCCCGCTCGCGGGCCAGTACGGCCCCCGAAACCAGATCTATAAGCACCAGGGAAGAGGCGTCAAAACCCGCCAGATAGCGGTTGTTCCCGAAGATAAGGGTATTTACAAGATTGGAAGGCGCCTGAAAATTGCCTGTTTCGGTTCCTTCCGTAAGATCCCAGTAGGACAGGGAACCTGATGTCGTATAGACCAATATGCTCCGCTCCGAACGTCCGGTAGCGGCGAGGCTTATGTTCCCGCTTAAATTTTCGGGGGAGAGGAGGATCTCGCCGGTTTCAGGATGAATGAACATGAGTCCCGCATTCCCCGCCCTGACGGCAATAAGGAAGTTCCCTCCTGCCGAATAGTTGATATAGCTGACCGGGTCGGGGAAATGCCGGCTAAAGAGCCGTTTTTTCTGCTGATAATCCCATGCGGAGATTCGGTAAAACCCAACCCCGTCGCTTTCGGCAATGGTTATCTGGCTTTTTCCGGGCCGTTTTTCGGCGCCGGAAATATGGTAGGGGCTAATCTGAAAACGGTCCAGGGCATTGCGGCCTCCCAGATCCCAGAGCCCCAGGTAACCGTCTTCCCCAACGCTTATCAGGGCATCCCCGTCGAGGATCAGTTTCGTTACACTGTCCCTGTGTCCGGCAGGAAGGGGCGCTTCCCCGTTCCAGGCAATGCCTGTTTGAGCCGTGGAACAGGGCGAGGCAAGGAACATGGTGACGATCGCCACGCCGGTGCAGAAAAGATCTCTGCATTTCATGTCAGTCTTCCGTTTTGAACTGACCGGGAAGATCCGGCCGAATGGTGTTTTGTACGGAAAGGTAGGTTTTTACCCTCAGACCCCTGTATAGTTCAGCCTTGGGATGCATTTTGTAATCGCTGCAGGTTTTTTCATAGACTTCCACCGGTATCCGGCTTATTCCGTATTCGCCTTCCCGGATTCCGCTTATATGAAATTCCAGCCCGGCCGCGGAAGAGTTGTCGTAGCTTACTACAGGCTCCTTGCCGGGGTAGCTTTCATCGGCCTTAAGGAGAAGGAAGTATTTGAGAACCTCCACCGCCAGAGGTTCAAGCCCGTCTCTGATTATTGCAATCCGTTCAATCATTTCCGGAAAACCGATAACCGTCTCGGTGTCTTCAGGATTTTCCTGCCGCCTGTAAAATAAACCGCGATCCAGTTCCGGCAGAACCTCCAGGCGGAGCTTTTTTGAGGGCCAGAGCACCGTGATGGGGAATTCGGGCTTATGCAGTTTACCGCACGCAGGACAGGTAAAATTCATGAAAGAACCATCCATCATCTCATCAATGAGGGAAGGCTCGGCGTCGAGATCCGGTTCTTCAGGAAATTCTACAAGAAAAGATTTATCACAAAAGCAGGGGATCTTCTGTTTCATGATTTCTCCTTATCTATTGGACAGAAACACAATGTCGCCGAAAAGAGCAAAGGCCATAAGGGAGAATATCAGTACCACCCCGACGGTTTGGAACACACCCACAAGCTTGGGATGCAGCGGTTTATGGAGAAGGGCTTCAAAGATAAAAAGCAGGATCATGCCGCCGTCCAGAATGGGCAGAGGCAGAAGATTCATGATACAGAGAGCCACGGAGATGAGGGAGAGGAAGTTGATCATCGACCTTAAGCCCGCGCCTATACTCTCTCCAAAGCCTTCGGCGGCAATATCGCCCACCATGTAGGTTATCCGTACCGGCCCTGAAACCGCTTTGGTCAGATCTATGCCCCGGAAGAGGAGGCCCAGGCTGCGCAGGTAGAGGGTCAGGGTTTTCCAGGCTTCCTTTACGCCCTTGAACAGAGCCTGGTGGAAGGGCAGCGCAGGTGTCTTGTACTCGATAAAGGCAAAGCCGATACCCAGATCCGCCTCCCCCTGATCGGTGTAAATGGGTACCATGCCGGTCTTTTTTTCATTTCCGTTCCGCTCAAACACCAACTCCAGAAGATCCGGTTTTGTTTCCAGCGCCCGGTACATATCCATGCTGTTCCGTACGGTTTCTCCGTTGGCGGTGAGTATACGGTCTCCCTTTTCAAGACCCGCAGCGGCTGCGGCGCTTCCCGGCGCTACCTCTTCGATAACAGGCTCGTTCCAGAAATAGACACCTATACGGCCTGCGCCGGTGCTCTTCTCCAGGCTCGGCCGTACCGGAATTTCAAGGATGCCGCCGTCCCTTTCCACGGTAAGGTTGAGATTTTTTTCAGGGTTTATGGCTACCATTTCCTGAATATTGTGGTAGTAGGGGGTCTCGTTTCCGTCAATGGCGACGATCCGGTCTCCGCTTTTTAAACCGGCTTCATCGGCGGGATAAAGATCCTCTCCCCGTATATCCGAGGCGAGTATGATCCGGTTTCCCAGCGTGCGGACTTCTATGCCGGCGCCCCAGACGATGGAAAGCATAAGGACTGCAAGGAGAAGATTGAAAAAAGGGCCTGCAAAACAAACCAGTATACGCTGAAAGGGATTTGCCCCGAAAAAGGTTCCCTTAATAGGTTTAACTTCCTTCCGCCTGTTCTCCCATGCCTCCTGGAACTCGTTTTCTCCCCGCATCTTGCAGTAACCGCCTATGGGAAACATTCCCAGCCGGTATTCCACATTCCCTACTTTCCGTTTGAGCAGGGGTTTCCCCCAGCCGATGGAAAACGCTTCGACATCTATACCGACAAGCCGTGCGGCAAGAAAATGCCCCAATTCATGAACAAAAACCACTATTCCCAGGCCTATAAGCCCCAAAAGTATCTTAAATAACAACATTAAATCCCTCTAAAATTGACATCGTAAGATGAACTTGTTCCGAAACCGCCTGGCCCCGGAACAGCCCCGAATATATCCAAAACCCGGGTAACGCTGATTAAATGACGCTAATCAGCGCTTCCCTAGGTCAGTTTTGGAACCGCTCCCGTATATATGCATTGGCAAGCCCTCTTGCCTGGGCGTCTCCCTCAAAAACCAGTTCCAGACTTGTCAGCTCTCTGTCCCATTCCCTCTCTACAACATAACGGACTACGGGGTATATATCAAGAAAGCCTATACGGCCTTCAAGAAAAGCTGCTACAGCCGCTTCGTTTGCCGCATTATAGGCAGAGGGGTAGAGCCCTCCCAGGCTGCTTGTCTTGAAGGCCAAAGGCAGCATGGGAAAACGCTCAGGGTCAGGCATGCCAAAGTCCAGGTGAAGATCCTCAAAATCAAGCTTCCCGAAAGGGGAGGGGGGCATTGCGGGCCGGAAAAGAGCCTCCGTGATGGGCAGCCTCATGTCCGGATTGGAAAGCTGGGCATACACGGCCCCGTCCTTCAGGCGGATCATCGAATGAACCACACTCTGGGGATGGATCACAACCTCTATCATTTCCGGCGGAACCGCAAAAAGTCTCACCGCTTCGATTACCTCAAGACCCTTGTTTGCAAGAGTAGCCGAATCTATGCTGATCTTCGGCCCCATCTTCCAGGTAGGATGGGCAAGGGCTTCGGCGGCACGTATCTTTTTCATCTCGTCCAGGGAAGCGTTTCTGAAAGGGCCGCCCGAGGCGGTTAGCAGCACCTTCTCAAGCTTTTCCACGCCGTGCGCCTGTATAAGACAGAAGATAGCCGAATGTTCCGAATCAACCGGCAGAATACGGGCTCCCTTCTTTTCCGCAAGCTCAAGAACAAGCGGCCCTGCCATGACCACCGTTTCTTTGTTTGCCAGAGCCAGATCCATCCCCGCTTCCAGGGCCCATACGGAAGGGTAAAGCCCTGCGGAACCGGCGATTCCGTTCACCGCAATATCCGCGCCGCAGGAGGAGATCGCCTTACGGAGACCTTCCCTGCCCGCAAACGGGATAGCGGCGCCGGTATTTTCACGGCCGGTAAGGACAAGAAGAGCGCCGGGAAATTCCTCTCCGAGTTTTACCAGTTCTTCTTCATTGAAGTGGGAAGAAAAAAGCACCGGTTCCAGGCAAGACTTCCTGATAACGTCAAGCGTATTTCTTCCTATGGAACCTGTTGCGCCGAAAACGGCGACCCGCTTTTTCATTGCGCCGGTTTAGAAGAGGAACCAGTAAACGGCATAGAATACCGGGGCCGCCAGAGCAATGGAATCGATGGAATCCAGAATGCCTCCCCGGCCGGGCATGAGACCCCCTGAATCCTTGACGCCCGCACTCCGTTTCAGGGCCGATTCCCCCAGATCGCCCAATGTGGCCGCAATGCCGGTAAAGGAACCCAGGATAAAACCTGAAAGCGCCGGGGAGAGGATCTTTGGCTGGAAAGCCTCTTTCAGGAAAAGACTTGCCCCCATGCTTACCAGAACCGAGGCAGCAAACCCTCCGATGAAACCGGCAATACTCTTGTTTGGACTGGCGGGGATAAGCCCCCGGTTCCCCTTGCCGAAGAGCATTCCGGATGCCCAGGCCGCCGAATCGTTTGCCATTACTATCAGCAGAAAGAAAAGAATGACATAGTAGGCATTTTCCCAGTGGGCCATGCGGACGATCCAGGACATGAAGAGTCCCGGATATATGATCAAGGAAAAACCGCATACGGCCCGGTTTAGCACATCCTGGAGACGGTCCTTCCCGGAGAAGACAAGGGAAACCAATATGCAGCTTGCAGAAAATATGAAGGCGGCGGAAATGATACGGTTGGTTACTGCGAAACTGACGGTCAGTGTCTCCGCAACAGGGCACACCATACCCAGAAGGGCCGCCCCGGGCAGTCTGGCGGGGAAGCCTTTTTTTCGCAGAATATCCGAAAACTCCATGGCTCCCAGGCCGCTGAATATAATAACCAGGATGTTGAGGAAAAGATGGTAACGCTGGGGAAGAAAGATCACAATGAACACGATAAGGGGAAGTCCGATTGCAAAAACAACAAAGCGCTGCGCCAGTTTATTCATAGACAGTCTCTCCGCTCCGGCTCTTTAGTCCCCCAAAACGGCGATCCCGTTTCCGGAAGACTTCCAGCGCTTCTTCAAGATCTTCTTTCGTCCAGTCGGGCCAGTATTTTTCAGAGATGTAATACTCCGTGTATGCCGCCTCCCAGAGCAGGAAATTGCTGATTCTGAATTCCCCCGCAGTCCGGATGATGAGATCCGGATCGGGAATATCGGGATTATCAAGACATTCCCGGAACTCTGCTGCGGTAAGGGAAGCAAGAAATTTTTCCGCATCAATGCCCGGTTCCCGGAAAGCGCGGAGGGCAAAACGGCGGAAGGCCCGGATTATTTCATCTCTGCCGCCGTAGTTGAGGGCCAAAATTACCTGCATGCCGGTAAAATTCGCCGTGGCTTCGCAGGTTTCCTGAAGATCTCTCCGTACATCCTCAGGCAGGCCCGCCATCTCTCCGGCATGACGCACCCTGATGCGGTTTTCCCGTGCAAAATCATATTCCGCTTTGAGATACTTTATAACAAGGCCCATGATGAAGCCGACTTCATCGACGGTACGTTTCCAGTTTTCCGTAGAAAAGGTAAAGAGGGTGAGGTAGCGTATCCCCAGATCGCTTGCCGCCTTGACCATCGCCTTGGCGGCCTTGAGCCCTTCAAGGTGGCCCTGGGTACGAATCTGCCCCCGCTCCTGAGCCCAGCGGCCGTTCCCATCCATGATGATTCCCACATGCAGAGGCAAAGAGAGGAGTGAAGGCTGAGAAGAATTTTCATCCGGCATTACGGCAGGCCCTTGGGTAGTATGTGCAGCTCTTCTCTCGTTTCACTCCTAGTTCTCCGTGATTTCCTTCTCTTTTTCCGCCAGAGTCTGATTGATCTTGGCGATGTAGTTATCCGTCAGTTTTTGCAGTTCCGCTTCGGCCTGCTTCTCGCCGTCTTCGGTTAATTCTCCTTTTTTCTGGAGACTCTTGAGTTCTTCGTTTCCGTCCCGGCGGATATTTCGCAGGGCAACCCGGCCCTGCTCCGCCTGATTCTTTGCCAGCTTTACCAGTTCCCCCCGCCGTTCTTCGGTAAGAGGAGGGATGGAGATGCGGATAACCTTGCCGTCGTTGGAAGGATTAAGGGAGAGCTCGGAAGAACGGATAGCCTTTTCGATTTCCCCGATTAAAGCCTTGTCCCAGGGCTGGATCACCACAAGCCTTGCCTCGGGGATGGAGATGTTGGCCACCTGGCTAAGAGGGGATTTCTCCCCATAATAGTCCACCCTGATCTTGTCGAAGAGAGCTGCCGAAGCCCGGCCGGTTCTGATGGCGGAAAAGCCGTCTTTGAGACTTGCCAGCGACTTCTTCATTCTTTCTTCGGCATCGGTAATTACGGTACTCATTCACCTACCCTGAAATACACATACTCTTTAACCGAAATACCGGCCCCGGTTTTCTTGTTGAAGTCGGCAAGGGCCTGGGAAACCTTTATCGAGGGATCCTTTACATAGTCCTGATCGAGAAGACAGATGTCCTGAAGGTGCTTCTTAACCTTGCCTTTGAGGATATTCTCCAGAATATTCGCAGGCTTACCTTTGTTCTTTTCATCCTGCTCCATCTGTTTGGCAAAGATCTCTTCCTGTTCCTTGATGTATGCCGAATCGATCTTTGACTGATCCAGCGCAAGAGGATTGAATGCGGCAATGTGAAGGGCAAGGGTAAATACAAAATCTTTTACCTCCTGGCCGTCAAAGACTCCCGGTTTTTCGGCCCCTACCCTTACCACGACACCGATGTTACCGTCATTGTGGTTGTAGGACGTGAGGTATTCGTCGGGGCCGGCTTTAACGGTTTTTATCCGTTTGAGGCTCATGTTTTCCCGGATCTTGGTTGCGAGATCGGTAACCATAGCATTGAGTTCATCGGCGGGTTCGCTAAAGCCCTTATCCAGAGCCGCTGCGGCAATCGCTTCACCCAGGGCAATGAATTCGGGATTCCGGGCCACAAAGTCGGTCTCGCTTGCCAGTTCCGCGAGAACGGCGGTATCTCCCCTGATCTTGATGGTGACTTTGCCTTCATTGGTGGCCCTGTCGGCCCGTTTGCCTATTGCGGCCAGACCCTTTTCCTTCAGAAGCTTTTCCGCTTTTTCAAAATTTCCCTCACAGGAAACCAGTGCGTTCTTGCATTCCATCATTCCTGCTCCGGTTTTTTCCCGGAGTTTTTTTACATCTGCAGCGCTAATCTCAGCCATTTAATGATCGCTCCTTGTATGCGGTTTTATCATCCCTCGCCGTAAACCCTGTCAACATCCACCGGCAGTTCATCTTCCTCTTCACTCGGGGTTACCGGTGCTTCCGCTTTAGCTGCGGGACTTTCTTCGGTGGCATAGGATTCAATATCAACTTCCTGATCCTCTTCCTTTATCGATACGTCGGTTATGACATTTTCCATTTCCTCGTCTTCGTCCCCAAGAGTCTCGATGATCTTGAGCCCCACCTCGTTATCCGCCTCTACCACCGCATTGGCAACAATCTGGGTAAAGAGGGTAATTGCCCGGATCGCGTCATCGTTTCCGGGGATCGGATAATTTATGCCTTCGGGGTTGCAGTTGGTATCCACCACCGCCACAATGGGAATCCCTATGCGCTGGGCTTCGGCCACGGCAATAGCCTCTTTTCTGGTATCAATGATGAAGAGGATTCCCGGAAGATCCTTCATCTCCTTGATGCCCCCCAGGTTCTTCTGAAGCTTGAGCCGTTCCTTGCCCAAGGCGGCAATTTCCTTCTTTGTGAGATTTTCGAAGGTACCGTCCACTTCCATTTTTTCAAGTTTCTTGAGACGGAGCAGGGATTTTTTGATGGTTACGAAGTTGGTGAGCATGCCGCCCAGCCAGCGATTGTTCACATAGAACATGCCGCAGCGCTCCGCTTCCTTCTGGATAGCCTGCTGGGCCTGTTTTTTGGTGCCTACAAAAAGCACCGTTTTGCCTGAAGCTACAGTTTTGCGTACCGCATCGTAGGCATCCTTGATTGCCTGGATTGTTTTCTGGAGATCAATGATGTGGATCCCATTCCGTTCCGCAAAGATGTATTTCTTCATCCGCGGATCCCAGCGTTTTACCTGATGGCCGAAGTGAACCCCCGATTCCAGCAGGCTTTTCATAGTGACTACTGCCAAAGCATCCTCCTCACGGAGTTTTTCGCCCTGAAAAACCCCACCTTCCCTATATCTCACCGGTTTTTGGCCGCTCAAGCAGCCTAACCGGCGGAAAATCGGTAAAAACAAAAGCTAAAGCTTATGTCTCCTTACCGTATAAACAGATACCTCTAAAGCGGACTAACCGCCGTAGTCGTATCCATTTTCCTTTAACATAGCATAAAATTCGTGCATTGGCAAGCCCTCAATGGCGCTGGGGGAACCCTTTATCCCCGCAATGAAGCAGGCCGCCAATCCCTGTATCTTGTAGGCTCCCGCGGCGTCCTGCCATTCTCCGGTATTGAGATACCACTCAATCTCCGCTTCCGGTACCGGGACAAAGGTAACGGTACTCACTACGGAACGGGAATCCACCGACTGTTTACGGCCGTTATAGAGGGCTATTCCGGTGATAACCTCATGTTCCCGCCCCTGCAGCCGGGTGAGCATTCTCCTGGCATCGCCCCTGTCTTTCGGCTTGCCGAAAATGTCTCCGTCTACCGAGATGACAGTGTCTGCGCCGCAGATCCAGTGAGGGCTGCTTCCCTTCATGAGCCCGGCGATTTTTTGGACTTTTTTTATCGCCAGTTCCCCGGTCAGTTGCCGGGGAGGCAGCTTCAGATCCTCGTCAATCAGAGGAGGCATGACGCTGAAAGGCAAACCCAAAAGCCTGAAATACTCCTGTCTCCGGAGAGAACCGGAAGCTAAAATGATCGATTCCATACATATACTATACCGCAATACCGGTCATAATCTTAAGGCGCCTTACACAGGTGCTTCAGAATCGAAGAATTTTACCACGGACAGCACTGACAACACGGACAAAAGAGAAAATTTCAGCCAAAAGGCCTGAGTTTTCCGTGTGGCCGGTGGTTTGACTTCATTAATCCTTTTGTTTAGGACAGAACATTAGTCCCGGTAAAAGTGACCGTAAACATCCATAAGGCCGGTAATTTCTTCGTCAATGGCTTTTAAGCAGTCCGCTACCGGTTTCCCTTCAAACATGCGTCCGGTATTCAGGTAGACGATGTCTTCAATTTTGTTCCAGGGAATGACGATGGAATTTTTGGTGTGGGGGTTTCGTTTCCGGGCATATTTGAGATTGTCGAGGGTGATCTGCATCCAGGGGTAGAGCTTCAATAGTTCGTTGTTCCGGAAAGGATAAATCGAAGTTGACTGACCGTCCAGAATCGTAAGGTAATAATTTACATCCTTCCGGTAGAGCCATTTGAAAAACTGGAAGGCCATTTCGGTTTTCTTTGAAAAACTATTGATCCCCAGATTCCAGCCTACCGAAATCGGCGCCATGCCCGGTATAAAGGTAAAGCCCAGCTTGCCGAAGATGTTCCGGTTGATGGCGTCCATTATTTTCGACGCATATTCGGTGTAGGTGATTAACATGGCGGTTTTTCCGCTGTAGAAATTCCTGACACTATCCATGCTGGTGGTGGAGAAAATCGGGCCCGGAGTATAGTTCTGAAGTTCTATAAAGTTTTCAAAGGCCCGGATATTGCCCTCCGAATAGAATTGGGGAAGGTTGTTCCTGCTGAAGAAGCGGCCGCCGAAACCCCAGATACGGGCGTAAATTTCCGGGCACAGTTCTTCCGCGATTATTCCCGCGCAGCTTGTACCGAATTCCACCGGCGAGGACGGGTTGAAGCGCCGGGTAAAGAAGCGGGAAACGGCGTTGAATTCCGGCCAGGTTCTGGGGGGCCGTAGTTTGGTTTTATGGATGTTGAAATAATCTTTCGATATGATTGGATCATCAAAGAGATCTATACGGTAAAACATTAACTGCGCCCCTCCTGCAAAAGGGATGCTGTAATAGCGGTTCTGATACAGGGAATCATCGAGTACTTCCTTTAAAACCGAATTAAAATTATCTTTATTGGCTCTGATAAAATCGCTTATATCTTCCAGACAGGTATTCTGCGCAAGGAAATTGAGCCAGGGAATATCAAGCATGTAGATATCGTAGCGGGATTTACCGAATTCGGAATCTTCGATTATCCGGTTAAACAGCCGGTTCTGTGTTTCCTTTTCGATTGTCAGGGCAACGCCGTGATCGTTGTGGAATTTCCGGGCAAGTATCTCCATGGCGCCGGACGCAAAGGAACTGTCCAGCATCAGGATACGGAGTTCGGGAATTCTCCGGATTTTCTCTTTCTTTGCCGGGTCATGGCGGGGTATGGTGATGCCGGCATCGAGAATGTTATCGTCCAGCAGAATAGTTTCCTTCCGTTCTGTATTCCCTTCGGCGCTGATGTTCCGCAGCAAAAGGGAAGCTGCGCCGGAACCCAGCTTGAAGGCGGGCCGTGAGGTGTGGATCATTTGGGGGAGATACCGGGTGTCCATCCAGGTTTCCTCCGAAAAGGTGATAAGGGCGCTTTTTTCCAGGGAAACTCCCAATACTTTGGCCGCTTCCAAAATCCCCTGCGCCATGTTTCCCGAGGTGGCGATGATTGCCTCCGGCCGGCTTCTGGCGGAAAATTCCGTAAGGGCGACACGGAAGGCGTCTTCCCTGGTCATGTTGGTGTAGTTTATCCGGCCCCGCACCGAATTTTTCAGGCACCATCCCCTGAATGCCGTAACACAATCGCTCTCGCTTGAGATTCCCGGATTCCCGCAGAAGAGCCAGATGTTTTTATAACCGCCGGAAGCGAGCTTTTCCGCCAGAAAGGTAATGGTTTTTTTATTTGATATGCCCGCAAAATTAATGTCTTTTTTCTTCGGCCGCCGTTCTATAAAAACCACCGGGATGCCGTGGGAGAGTAGTTTCCGTATATAGGCCGAATTGTTTGCCAGGCAGCTTATCAGGATGATCCCGGCAAAATTCCGGGACAAGAACCCGTCTATAATTTTCTCCTCCAGCCGGGGCTGGTTATTGGAAAAACCGATATTAATTGAATAGTTGTTTTCCTGAATTACCCCGGTGATCCCTTTGAAGATTTCGCTGTGGTAGAGATCGTCTATGCTGGTAAGGAGGATGCCGATGTCCCGGCTGGTTCGTACCTTGAGTTTTCGGGCGTTCTCGTTGGGAACATAGTTAAGTTTTTCGATAGCCGCAAAGATCTTTATCCGGGCCTTATGGGAAACATTTTTTTTGCCGCTCAGGGCGCAGGATACGGTCGCGGTGCTGAACCCCGCTTCCCGTGCTACATCCTTAATAGTAGTCGCCACAGTTCCTCCGAATCTAAACGTTTAGATTTTTTTGCTCCCAAAAACAGTTTTTTTATGGACGGCTCTCAAGAAGCGATTATATAATAACTAGACAAATAAAAATACTGTTATGTCTAAGGGGATGGATGCTAAAGTGAACGCTGACCTTAAAAATTCAGCCGGACAGAAAACGAAATTTTCCGGCGAATCTTCGGAATTTGCTCTCGAAATGAAAAACGTTTCAAAATCCTTTCCCGGGACTTTGGCGGTTGATGATGTCAGTTTCGGCGTAAAGCCCGGTGAAGTTCATGCCCTGGTCGGCGAGAACGGGGCCGGTAAATCCACGCTGATGAAGATCATGGCCGGTTCTTTTACGGATTACTCGGGAGAGGTGCTGATGAACGGGAAACCGATCAACCTGCACAGTCCTTCGGCGGCCAAGGAATACGGCATCGGCATGATCTACCAGGAACTGAGCCTTGCCCGTCCCATTTCCATTGCCGAAAATCTCCTTGCGGGGAGGCTCCCCCAAAAAAAGGGAATTCCTTTTGTCGACTGGAAGGCGGCGGAACGGGATTCCAGGGCCCTCCTCGCCAGGATCGGTCTTGAAGATCTCGATATATACCGCCCCATTTCGGAGATCTCCCAGCACGAGGCTCAGCTTGTGGAAATTGCCAAAGTTCTGGGTTCCAATCCCTGCGTCCTCGTCATGGACGAGCCCACTTCGGCTCTTTCAAGCGCCGAAGTTTCCAGGCTTTTTGAAATTATCAGGCAGCTTAGAAACCAGGGGATCGCCATCGCGTACATAAGCCACCATCTCCAGGAGATTTTCGAGATTGCCGACAGGATCACGGTGATGCGTGACGGCAGGCATGTCAAAACCTGCGACATCGGCGATGTCTCAAGCGAACAGATCGTCAGCCTCATGGTGGGACGTTCCATCGACGAATTCTATTCGAAACGGGAGTCCGAAATCGGCGAAGAAGCCTTCCGCCTGGACAAGGTGAGCCGTTACGGCTTCTTCCATGATGTAAGCTTCGATGTCCGGGCCGGGGAAATCCTCGGGGTCTGCGGTCTTGCGGGGGCGGGACGTACCGAGCTTGCCCGATCCGTCATTGGTATAGATCCGCTGGACAGCGGAGACATCTACCTCTTCGGAGAAAAGCTCAAAATCCGCAGCATGAGCGAGGCCATCAATAAGGGTATCGCGTACCTCACGGAAAGCCGCAAGACCGACGGCCTCGCCCTGGCCCTCAGCGTTGCGGAAAACTGCCTGGCCTGCATCATCCCCCGGCTTTCAAGAGGGGTTCTTTATTCGGGGAGAAGAAACCGAGGCGCGGTTACAAACCTCATCGACCGTCTTAAAATCTACACGCCCGGCATAGATGTGCCGGTACGCAATTTAAGCGGCGGCAACCAGCAGAAAGTGCTCATGGCAAAATGGATAGCCGCTGCGCCCAGGGTGATGATTCTTGATGAGCCTACCCGGGGCGTTGACATCGGCGCCAAGGAAATAATTCACGACGCCGTTGCCGAACTGGCCGCCAGGGGGAATGCGGTTATTCTCTTTACTTCGGATCTGCCCGAAATGGTGGGACTCTGCGACCGGGCGGTGATCATGCGTCAGGGGCACATCATCGGTGAAATCGACCGGAAAAACATGAGCGAAAGTTCGCTCCTTCTTGCGGCTAACGGCAAGGGAGAATTTGTCAAATGAGTGCAGTTGTAAAGCAGGACGGAACAGACTCCCGCAGAATAAAGCAGAATCCTTTTATCCTCTTTATCAACCGGGTGGGCATTTACGCGGTTATCGTGATACTCCTGATACTCGGCGGCCTTGTTGCTCCGGGCAAGTATTTTACGGTTGCCAATATCCGGGCTACCGTACAGGCGATATCGCTTTTGGGGATGGTAACCGTCGGCATGGCGTTTGTCACCTATTCGGCGAATTACGCGGATATGTCCGCGCCGATGACCATTGCCTTTTCCGGCATGATCTCCGTGGCAACCCTTTCGCTTGGCTTCTGGCCTTCGGTTATCTGCGGCCTTGCCGCGGGTTCCGCCCTCGGCATGGTGAGCGGAATCATGGTGGGAAAATTCCGCGCCCATCCTATCATCTGGACCATGGCTTTTAACTTCGTGATGAGCGGTATTGTGCGCTGGATTTGGAGCGGTACCCAGATCTACCCCGATGTTATCGCTAAAAACAATCTTCGGGCGGTGGATATGTTCAACGCGATTTCCCGTACCTCTTTTTTAGGCGTGCCTATTTCCGTGATTGTAATGCTTGTCATGGTTGTCATAGGGCACATAGTCCTTACGTATACGAGTTTTGGGAATCAACTGAAAGTGACGGGTTCCAATTACGAGGTGGCAAAACTGTCCGGCATCAATGTTGTACGCTGTATCGTGCTGGTGTACGTGTTTAACGCGGTATGCGCGTCTATAGCGGGCATTTTCCTGGCCTCGGTGGCAAAGACCGGCGCTTACTACAACGGCGACGGCTACGACTTCCGCGCGGTAACGAGCGTGCTGCTGGGCGGCATGACCCTGGCCGGAGGGCAGGGCAATATGATAGGCGTGTTCGGCGGCGTCATCACTATCGGTATGTTGAGCAACATTATGAATTTGATAGGGGTCCCAACCTTTAACCAGTGGCTGGTGCAGGGAATAGTATTTCTGTTCATCGTGTGGCTCAATACCAATTCTTCCAGAAAATTGGGGAGGGGATAATGCAGGGGAAAAAAGGCCGCGGTATAGGCAGAATGGTTAACGAGTACCGCTTTTACATTCTCATTGTGTTGATGATGATTCTGGGCATCTTCACGCGGAATTTCTTCTCCGGTTTTAACATGAAGGGCATTTTTGACAGTACCGTACTCTACGCGTTGTTGGGGCTTGGGTTTACGATCTGTATGATAGCCGGGCACATGGACCTTTCCGTGGGGGCAATGGCAAACATGGGCGCGGTGCTGGTTATGGGCATGCATACCCTCTCCGGCCTTGGCTGGTTTCCCTCCATATTGATAGCGGTCGCGGCGGGCCTTTTGGTCGGTTTTATCAACGGCCTTTTGGTATGCAAGGCGAAGATACACTCGTTTATTACCACATTGGGTATGCAGTTTGTGCTGCGCGGCGCCATGTACATTTATTGCGGCGGCGCGGAAATAGGCGACAAGGGCGATTATGCCCTTGCGGATTTTCTCAACATGAGGCTGGGCTTTCTGCCTCTGTCTCCCAAAGTAGTTTTCGTGCTGCTTGCGGTAATTGCCGCGGCGTTTTTGATGAAGAACACACGCTGGGGGCGGAATATCTACCTTATAGGCGGCAACGAGGAATCGGCGTGGCTCGCGGGGATCAAACGCGACAATACGGTTATCTCCGTGTTTACCGTGTCCGGCGCTGCCTGCGCCATAGGCGGCGCGATCTTCGCAATATGCCAGAGTTCCGCCCTGCCGAATCTGGGCGAAAAGGGAGTTTCCCCCCTGCTTGTGGCGCTCGCGGCCACGATCATAGGGGGGACGGCCACCACCGGGGGCAAGGGCAGTATATGGAATACCTACGCTTCGGTATACGCCCTTATGGTTATGTCGAATGTGCTTACTTCGCTTTCCGGCAAATACGAGGTGCAGATACTTGCCAACGGGCTGGTGCTGGCGGCCTGTGTTGTTTTCGAGACCGTCACTATGTATATACGGTCGAAACGGGTCGGGGTACGCTCCGTCCTGCTTGAGGAACTTGCCTCAAAGGGCGCGTAACAGGTATGCCGGAGGTTTTTACCTCTTTAGCATAAATAAATTCACTATTGGAGGAACAGAATGAAAAAACGGATGTTTTTTGCGGCTCTGATTGCACTGGTTATCAGCGGAACTCTGGCCTTTGCCGGAGGCGGACGGCAGGGCGGCGGAGCGGTAGCTTCGGATAATCTGGAAAAATCCCTTGCTCTGGATATATCCGGGGTCAA
>JAIRXN010000037.1 GCA_031268245.1 Treponema sp.
GGGGCAAGCCCCCAGAATACAAACCGCTCTGCTTCGGGGATGTCCGTATGGGGATTTGTAGCCAGTTGCGACAAGAGAGCCTCCCGGACTTCCGGCAAGAGGGGCACCCGCCGGGCTTCCCCGTTCTTGGGGCTTTTAAGCCCGTCCGCAGCGCTCCACGAATGGGCCACGTTCAAAACGCCCTCGCCGATGTCCCCGCCCCGGATCGCCAGGACTTCCCCCTGCCTCATGCCGGTAGTCGCGGCAAGCAGGTTCCCCGCCATTGCCGCACCGTCCGCCCAGGGCTTCGAAAACAGCGCCCCCGCATCTTCCACAGTCAGCACCTCCCGCCTGCCTGCCTTCCCGCTGTAGCGCTCAAAGTCTTTCGCAATATCGGCGGGGATCATCCCTTCTTCATAGGCCCAGCCCAGGGGGATAAGCCCGGCGTTTAAAATGCTGTTTTTGTAGGAAGCCGATTTATCGACAGGAAGGGACAGGGAGAACGACTTTAATTCGTTGCGGGTGATACTTGCCAGCGTCCGCCCCTTAAAAGTGGATACCCAGTAATTCAAGATATGCCGTCCGTTTATGCCACAGTAGTTTCGCCCGATACTGTGGCCGTGTAATAACCGGTCCTTAATATAGGCGCTTTTTTCATAGTCCCAAAAGTCCGTCAAGAAGTCCGTGAATTTGACGCTCCCCTTCCCTGCGGGAACCGCGCCGATGTCGATAAGGCCCCGCTCTTTCAGAGCCTTCACGATTGCCAGTGCCCCGCCGCTGTCCAGTTCCGCTTTGCGTATGCCCCGGAGTATTCCGTCAAGATCAAAAGCGGCCTCCACCTTCCGGCGCTCCCCGTCCTTACTCGGCAAACCGTCTCTAAGCCAGCCGGATACCACGATAAGGGCCGCATCCCTGTCATGCTCCCCCGTACTTCGGGCGCTCATAGGAAGCTCTGTCTCCTGGTTTACCAGGCAGGCGTAAAAAACACCTCTCCGCTTGTGCATATAGAATTTCCGGCGCATAGCCCTCTCCCCTGCAAAACTTGCAGACACAGCTTGTCATGCTGTTTGTCATAGGTTTTTGCATAGTGAAAATAAGCATGGCGCCGGTTCTTCCGGTGGCTATTTGCTAATTCCTTACAACGTAAAGACTTACGTTATGGAGAATAGGGGATTCGAACCCCTGGCCTATAGATTGCGAACCTATCGCTCTACCAACTGAGCTAATTCCCCAATTTTGAGCTTCTTGCAAAACTCGGTTAGTTTTACAAGAAGCTCTTGCAGTTTTTCACCCTACGGGCTGCAAAACTGCATTTTTTAGAGCTTGCTCTTTCAAAACTGAAGTTTTGCAAGAGGCTCTTTTATGTGGAAAATATAGCAGATATGGTATATAAAGACAAGACGGGGGTTTCTGTGACTATTTATGACATTGTTCGCTATGGACATGGTATCATGTTTGTTTCCCTGCAGACCATGCTTATGGCAGGCTTTTTTTTGGAATGGCGGAGGGATCAGGGATCTCTCCGGAATCAAAAATCTCTTATGGATCGGAAGGCCCTTTTCCCCGGCGGGGCTTCAGGGGAGCTTCCCCTGCCCCTGGTTTCGGTGGTGGTACCCATCCATAACGAAGAGCGGCGTATAGAGGCTCTCCTGCAGAGTCTCGGCGTCCAGGACTACCCCGCGGCGGAGTTTATCTTTGTAGATGACCGCTCGGAAGATAGGAGCCCCGCCATGCTGGCGGCCTTTGCCGAAGGGCGGGAGAACTGCAGGATCATCACCTTAAAGGAGAATCCCGGTCCGAATCACAAGCAGTGGGCCCTGAGCAAGGGGATTGAATCGGCAGGCGGAGAGCTTCTCCTCTTCACCGACGGGGACATTGAAGTGCCGCCGGGCTGGATTGGCGCCATGGTTGCCCGGATGAATGATGAAAGGGTGGGGGCGGCCATCGGGCCGGTCTTTAAGAAAAAGGGGGGGGAGGGTTTCTTTCACCTCTACCAGTGTTACGATCATGCCCTGCGCTACAACTATCTGGCGGGGGCCATCGGACTTGGAGCCGCGGGCGGCGGCTTTGGGAATAACCTCATCGTCAGGCGGGAGGCTCTGGATGCGATTGGGGGCTACGGCGCCATACCCCCATCCCCCACGGAGGATGCGGCCCTCATTTCGGAACTCCGTTCCGGCGGCAAGTACCGGATCAGGGCGGTGGCCTTTCCGGACGCGGCGGTTTTTACCGTGGCGGAAAAGAGCTGGCCTTCCTTCATCAGCCAGACCCTCCGCTGGAACAACGGAGGGCTGTTCAGCCCCGAGTCTCTCACCCGTTTCAACTACAATCTGCTCATGCTTACGATCAGCACCGGGACACTGGCCCTGCTCTTCCTGCCCTTCTTCCCCGGTCTCTGGCCCCTGCCGCTGGGTGTTCTCATTGTGATGGTGGAAAACACCATCGCTATCTTCGGCCTCTTCCGCAAAAAGCTCCCCCCGGCCTGGCCCGCGTATTTTCTCACCCTCCTCTTTGCCCCGGTCTACTTCACCCTGATGACGATCATGGGCTACTGCGGAATCAAACCCGAATGGAAGCAGGAAAAACTGGGTATGTAAAGCGAGCTTGTTCCGAAAAAACCCAGGGCAACACCGATCGGCGTCATTTAATCAGCGTTGTCCGGAAGGACTTTGGTCAGCCAGCCTTTTGTATCGGGCATGATCCCGTACTGTATGCCTTTCAGAGTGTCCCGGAGTTCCGCACTGAGTTCGCCCGCCTTGCCATTGTTGAATACGCTCTTCTTTCCCTGCCAGGTGAGAGACTCGATGGGAGTGGCTCCTGCCGCCGTTCCGCTGACAAAACATTCCTTTGTTTCCGAGAGAGCCTCTTCAATGGCGATCTTCCGTTCGCTCACCTTGACCCCGCGGTCTTTTGCAAGCTCTATGAGGCTTGAACGGGTAATGCCGGGGAGGATCGTGTCCCCCAGTTCCGGAGTTACCAGTTCGCCGGATTTTAGATAAAAGAAGATGTTACAGCTTGAGCCTTCTTCCACATACTTGTGGTTTTCCGCGTCGAGGAACACACATTCCATGTAGCCGGCTTCCATGGCTTCGTGCTTGGCAAGGGCCGCAATAACATAGTTGGAGCTGGCCTTGATCCAGCCTGTGCCCTTGGGAGTGGCCCGGACACGCCCGGTAACCACCGCATCGGAATTACCGCCTGAAAAATAGGAACTCACCGGGGTACAGATGATTAGTACCCAGGGCTCATTGCAGATATTCACCCCGATACCCCCCTCGGCATAGGTGAAGGGCCGGATATACACCGAATCGGCGGTCATAAAGGAATCCCTCTCCCATTCACTCTTGTATTGAGGACAGAAACCCATCAGTGCGTTTCGTTTCACCGTCTCCACACATGCGCTGACAAATTCATCCTCAGGGAAGGGGGGCATGTAGAGACCCTTCATGGAAGCGTAAAAACGGGCCGCGTTCCTCTCCGGCCTGAAGATGGCAAGTCCGCCGTTTTTCTGGGGCAGCGCCTTGAGCCCTTCGAAACAGCCCAGCCCGTACTGGGTGGTGTAGTTTACCAGGGGCATGTCCGGGAAAAAGTTCCGGGAAGCCTCAAGCCCGGCCCGCCCGGCTTCGGGTAATGCGGCTTCTTCCGCCGGGGTTTTGTGGGCCTTCTCTTCATAAACGCCCTTCCAGTTTGACTTTTCATATTTTGCCCGGTAGATCACCGGGTAACTGTTCAATGCAAATGCCATGATAAGCTCCTTACGCTACTATACATGTTTCCCGTCATGAGTACAATAATTCCAGGAGGGACAGATGGCACTTAACTGCGGTATTGTGGGGCTTCCCAATGTGGGGAAGAGTACCATTTTCAGCGCTCTCAGCGGGGCGGCGGCAGAGGCGGCGAATTATCCCTTCTGTACCATTAATCCCAATGTGGGGATCGTTCCGGTTCCCGATGAAAGGCTTGCGAAACTCACGGAGATCTTCAGGCCCGCACGGACGATTCCCGCATCGGTGGAGTTTGTCGATATTGCAGGCCTCGTGAAGGGAGCCAGCAAGGGCGAGGGGCTGGGGAACCAGTTTCTCTCCCATATCCGGGAAGTGGGAGTCATAGCCCAGGTAGTCCGCTGCTTTGAAGATCCCGACATTATTCATGTTTCCAACAGGGTCGATCCTGAAGATGACATGGAAACGATCAATGTTGAACTTGCCCTGGCGGATCTTGAGACCCTTGCCAAAAAGAAGGAAAGGGCGGAGCGGGCGCTGAAGGTTCAGGCAAAGGAAGAGAAAAAGGCCGCCGGGACGGCGCTTTCCGCCCTGGAGAAAATAGAAGGTGTATTGCAGCAGGGAAAGCCCGCCCGCTCAGTCGATCTTGATGATGATGAAAGGGAAGCCGTTTACGATTGCCACTTTATCACGCTCAAGCCCCAGCTCTATGTCTGCAATCTTGATGAAGAGGGCATGAAGGCCGCCGCGCATGGATCGTGGCCGCCTCATGCGGAAACGGTGCGGAAACGCGCCGCCGCGGAAGCTTCCGAAGCGGTGTGCATCTGCGGGAAGTTTGAAGCGGAACTCACCGGTATCTCCGATCCGGAAGAGAAGCTGGCCTTTCTGGGGGAGCTGGGTCTCAGGGAATCGGGGCTTTCCGCGCTGATTCATGCGGCCTACAGGCTCTTGGGGCTCCGTACCTTCTTTACCGCAGGGGCCGACGAATGCCGCGCCTGGACGATCCGTGCCGGAGACAGCGCTCCCAGGGCCGCCGGAGTGATCCACACGGATTTTGAAAAAGGCTTTATCAAGGCCGAAGTCTACGCTTACGGCGACATTCTCCAATACGGCGCCGAGGCCAAAATAAAGGAAGCCGGAAAGTACCGCGTCGAAGGCAAAGAATACCTCGTGCAGGATGGGGATATTATGTTCTTTAAGTTCAACGTTTAATTTGAATTCTTTTGCATTTTCTATGAATTATGGTATAATCTTCTTATGATAGAACCTTCTTCATTGCAAAAATATTCTCTTTTCGGCGGCCTTCTGGAAGAGGAGATTGCCAAGCTGCTTCCCTATATGGAGACGGAGGGATTTGATCCGGGCGAAACCATAATTCAGGAAGGAAGCCCCAATGACAAGATCCGTTTCATCGTCGAAGGCCGGGTAGCGGTAGTCAAAAACGGGATCATTCTCAGCGAGTTTTCCGAAGGGGATGAATTTGGCGAAATGGAAGTACTGGATGTGATGCCTTCGGCGGCAACCGTCACGGCCCTCGCCACAACCAAGGTAATCTCAATTTCCAACCGCTGCCTCAGAGAGATTCACCGCGATAATCCTTCTTCTTTTTCACTCATGATTATGAATCTTGCAAGAGATCTTTCCCGGCGTCTGCGTAAAATGGATGAAAAACTGACGGTAGAATCCCCCCACATGGAGTGGAATTAGTCTGTAAGCGGGTAAATCCCTATAACAAAAATCACAGAAAAAAGGGTGAAAGGCAGAACCAGCCTTCACCCTTCAAATTCAGGCATAACAATTCCGATGCCGCGGCTACTCTTCTTAGGGCAGCGCTGATTTATTCCCGGTTGAATAAATCAGTGCTTTCTTAGGTACTTACACGCCCAGCCGCTTCTCTATGGCGTCAAGCTCGGCGTACAGCTCCTTGGGCAGTTTGTCGCCGAACTTGGGATAGTGGTTCTTGCGGACATCGGCGATTTCTTTTTTCCAGCCTTCGATGTCTACCGAGCAGAGTTCCTTCATCGCCTCAGACGTAACACCCTTGGGCGGCTCGATAGAGTCGGGTTTGGGCAGGTTGCCGATGGGGGTTTCCACGCAGTTGTCCTTACCGTCACAGCGGTCAAAGATCCAGGCCAATACCCGGCTGTTCTCGCCGTAACCGGGCCACATAAAATGCCCGTCTGAATCCTTGCGGAACCAGTTGACAAAGAAGATCTTGGGCAGCTTGTCGGTCCTGCCCTCGGCCTCAGCCTTTTGGCCCAGCTTGATCCAGTGCTTGAAGTAGTCGCCCATGTGGTAGCCGCAGAAGGGCAGCATGGCAAAGGGGTCCCGGCGCACCTGACCCACCTGGTCGGAGATGACCGCGGCGGTAACTTCAGAGCCGGTGATGGAACCCATAAAAACCCCGTGAATCCAATTCTTGCTCTGGTTCACCAGGGGGATGGTGCCGGGCCGCCGGCCGCCAAAGAGGAAGGCGCTGATCGGCACACCCTTGGGGTCTTCCCACTCCGGGGCGATAACCGGGCACTGCCGTGCCGGCGCGGTGAACCGGGCGTTGGGGTGGGCGATTTCCTCACCTTTGGGGCTCTTGTCCGTCTGGGGCGCGGGTCTCTTGTTCCCCTTCCAGTCGATAATCTCCTTGCCCGGAGCGCCGTGACCTATCATCTCCCACCAAATATCAGCGTCTTCGGTAAGGCCGCAGTTGGTAAAGATGGTATTTTTCTTGATCGATTCCATGGCGTTAAAGTTGGATTCGTTATTGGTACCGGGGGCGACGCCGAAAAAACCCGCTTCGGGGTTGATGGCGTAGAGCCGTCCGTCCGCGCCGAACTTCATCCACGCGATGTCGTCTCCCACGGTCTGGACCTTCCAGCCCGGCAGGGTGGGGATGAGCATGGCGAGGTTCGTCTTTCCGCAGGCCGAGGGGAAGGCGCCGGTAATGTACTTCACTTCACCGGAAGGGCTGGTAATCTTGAGGATGAGCATGTGTTCGGCAAGCCAGCCTTCGTCCCGGGCCAGTACGCTGGCGATGCGGAGCGCCAGGCACTTCTTGCCGAGGAGGGCGTTTCCGCCGTAACCTGAGCCGTAGGACCAAATCTCCCTCGTTTCGGGGAAGTGGCTGATGTACTTGTGTTCTATCGGAGCGCAGGGCCATTTGCCGTTGTCCGCTTCACCGGGGGCCAGGGGTTTGCCTACGGAATGAAAACAGGGCACATAGAAACCGTCGCTGCCCAGGACATCCAGAACCTTGGTTCCCACCCTGGTCATGATATGCATATTCGCCACCACATAGGGGGAATCGGTAAGCTGGACGCCTATCTTGGCTATTCCTGAGCCCACGGGCCCCATGGAGAAGGGGATCACGTACATGGCGCGGCCCTTCATGCTGTTCTTATAGAGAGCGCTCATGGTCTTTTTCAGCTCTGCAGGATCGATCCAGTTATTGGTGGGGCCTGCATCCTCCTGGCTCTGACTGGCAATGTAGGTGCGGTTTTCCACCCGGGCTACGTCGGAAGGATCGGATCGGAAAAGAAAACTGTTGGGCCGCTGCTTGAGGGGGGTAGCAAGCCCCGCCTCCAGAGTGATCTTGATCATTTTGTCGTATTCAGCCTGGCTGCCGTCACAAATTTCCACCGAGTCCGGGCTCATGAGGGCAACAGCCTCTTCAACCCATTTTTTAAGACCTGCATGTTTCAGTTCAGATACTTTCATTTTTCCTCCTGCCGCTAATTGGGACATAAATTTTATCTTTTGTTGAATAAATTATAGTAAAAACCGGAGAAAAGATCCACTGATAAAAAGACAGTTGAGGCCGTTCCAAAACTTCAGCTTTTGGAACAAGCTCAGGCAATACCCTAATTCTTCATTTTTAATATTCCGATATATACAATAAGGGATTATGAAATGAGGATAATTGCTTTGCCCAGTATGGGATTTGCGATCTCGGCCTACCAGGGGGGACGTATGTCTCTGCCTGTAAACCCCTCACAGTACATCTATTCCCACTTCCGCCATGTTTCCGGAGTTCCCGCTCCCGAAGGAGTCCGGGGCCTTACCATCAACAAACTCAAGATCCTGGATGCCCTTATAGAGAGTCTTTCAAGGCTTAAACAGCAGCCCCAGCCTTTCTTCGGGGAAGACGGAGAAAGCGCCGACAAGCGGCTTGATTCCCTCATCAATCATTATGAAAGCCAGATCAAGGCGGCCCAGGCTGCGGCCCAGGCGATTCCCTACGCCGCCCAATCCTCCGCATCCGTCATGGCTCCGGGGAGCCTCGTGAGCCTTTCCGCCTGATAAAAACAAGAAAAGGCTGTTCTTTCAAAACTGAAGTTTTGAAAGAGCCTCTATTCTCTATTAATCCTGTTCCATTCATTGATACGGCGTTCCAGGGGGCGGATGTCTTCCCGGCTGTCCTGGCGGATTCGTTCATGGAGGTAGGGGAGGATCACCCTCTCTTTAAGGCGCGTCCAGTTGAGGGGGAGGATGTTGGGAGGCGAGAAGAAGTCCCCCGGAGGCAGGCGGCCGAGGAGGCTGGGGTAGAAAAGGGGGAAAATCTGCTCGGTAACCGGCCTCATGGCGGAAAAGCCCCCGGCAATCCCGAAGGAAGTTTCCAGGAGCCTGAAGTCCCTGCTGCGTTCCAGCATGTGTCGCTGGGTTTCCTGATTGAAAAACCAGCGGGTAAAGGCCGCCGCCGCTTTTCCGGCCTTTCCTCCCTTGGGGATGCCGTAGTATACGGAACCTTCGATCAGGGGGATCGTGTCGTTTTCGGAAATCCAGCGGAAGTCCAGGCTGCCCCGCCGTTCCGGCGCCAGGGTAAAGATGTCCGCCGAATTCATGTAGGCAAAGAGGATACGACCCTGCGAGACAAGGCGGTGAAGCGGTTCATAAAAATATTTAAAGACAAAATCGTCTTCCGCCTGGAAGCCCGAATTAACTTCTTCGATCCAGTTACGGACATAGACCATTGCCCGTTCCAGAGCGGTATTGTCCCATGCCAGAGGGGCGGCTTCCCGGAAACCGGTATTGAAGAGAGCCGTGGTGATAAATAGAAATTCATCATCCCAGGCAGGAGAGAAACCTATCCGGGTAAAAACGCCGTTCCGCTGCTGGTTATAGGCCATACCGAGCCTGCGGGCTTCTTCAAAATCAATGGTGAAAGGATTGGATAGTTTTTGTTCCTCTTCTCTGGTAAAGATCAGGGCGGGCATATTGAAGGAGACGGGCAGAAGGTACTGTTTGCCTTCAATCTTTCCCAGAGCCAGAAGCGGGGCATAGAAGTTTTCCGGCGGAATGTCTTCTTCCCGGAGAAAAGAGTCCAGAGGCCGGAATAGAGTCCGGGTAGAGATACTTTTAAGCCAGCTCCCCGCTACAATGTCGGGGTATTCATGCTGCTTGTTACCGTTCAGTAAGGCCAGTTCACGGGCAGGAGATTCAAAATAACGGATCTCTATCTTGTACTCATCCTGAGACGCATTAAAAGATTCCGAATAGAGGGCAAAATCGCTCTGGTCTGTCCACAGTACGGCAGTACTTTTTTCCTGCATACAGGAGTAAAGAACGGGAAGGCTTATAAGCAGGATACTGAAGAAGAAACGGAACCCCGCCGGTTTTTTTTGCATAATTCATCCTATTGATGGTCTTCTGCGCTTGTCAATCCTGCATAGCCCGGGTATGATTAGGAAATGCAAGTACGGGATGCCCAAGTCCTCAGGTTGATTGAACGGCTGGGAGAGCATTACAAGAACAATATCTCAAACCGGTTCATCCGGCCCGCACTGTTGCAGCTTCCCTTTGAGAAGCAGTCGTGGACTCTTCTTGAGGTTCTTACCGAAAAAAGTGAACAGTACCGCTATGAGGGCTTTATTCTGGATGAACTCTACCGGCAGGTTGCGGCCGCGGCCCGCTTTGTGGCTCTGACCCGGCGGGAACTGGTGCCTACACTGCGGAACCGGCTTGGAGGAAGTTCGTCCGGCCCGGAGAGGGTATTGAAGGACATGGCGGTGAACAATTTCAGTTCCAACTTGCAGCTTTTTGCGGATCTCGTAAACGAACTCTACGTAAGTCTCACCGAACTTGATAAGGCTGAAGCCAAAGGCCGCCGTCCCCTCTATCTGCAGATGCCCGAGCTTTCCGACATCGGCCGCATGCTTGTCGGCAACTGATCCGAGGCTGTTCCAAAAAAACCTGAGTTTTGGAACAAGCTCATTCGTCGTTATTTTCCGCCAGTTCATCCGCCACAGCGTAAATCGTATCGTATACCTTAGGAATATCTTCTTCCCCAATGCTGGAGAAGGCGATGCGGAGATAGTTGTCTCCCAGGGAGACCGTTCCTATGCCGTGTTTGTAGAGCAGTTCCTGTCTGAGGCTTTCCGCATCGACTCCGGTACAGCGGAAACACATAAAGTAGCCTGAGTTGAAAGGAAGAACCTTCAAAACCGGGTGATTTTTTCTGGATTTTACCGAGTTCTTGACAATACAGTAGCGGCGCCGAAGCAGATCCCGGTACTGTTTCTTTTCTCCCGGAGTACGGTAGTCCTCCATGGCCTTAAGCATGAGGTACTGCGCGGAAGTGTTGGCGCAGGAGACGGAAGACCGGATCGCCCCCATGAGTTTTCTGATCAGGGCATCGTAGTGAAGCTGATTGAGACCCTTGCTGCCGAAAGTGAGGAAACCCATTCTGAGCCCCCAGACATAGTCCTCCTTGATGGGGCCGTCTACCTTGACTGCCAGAATCCGCTCATGGAGGTCTGCGAAACGGACAAAGAGGCTCTCCTTGCTGATGTTTTCTTCGTAAAAGAGCCCGAAATAGGCGTCGTCGCAGATCACCAGCACATCCGCTCCGCCTTCCGCTATTTTCTCAAGGAGACTGACAAAGGCTTCCTCTTCGTCCCTGGTGGGAGAGTAGCCTGAAGGGTTATTGGGGAAGTTGAGAACGATGCGGACTACCCCTGTCCGGGCGGCCTCGTCCTTTACCGCCGCGGAAATAGCCTCCATATCGAGACCCGGCCCTGTGCTGAAGAAGGAGATCCCCCGGAGTTCCGCTCCCCGGCGGATATTGAAGATGAGGCCGTAGTTGTCCCAGCATGGATCACTTGCCAGGATCGTGGCGCCTTTGCTGATAAACATGTCGGCAATACAGGAGAGTCCTGCGGTAAGGCCGGCAACTACCACGGGGAGGCTTATCCGCTCACTCCGGAGCGAGGGATTTTTTTGGAGAATGAGATCCTTCCAGATCCTGCGGGCTTCTTCCACCCCGGCTGTGGGGGCATAGGCGACCGATTGTTCCGGGGTGAGGGCGGACATGTTATCCGCAATGGCGGAAAGAATCAGGGGCTTTCCTTTGTTATAGGCCATGCCGATGGTACCGTTGGCAAAATAGGCGGATTTTTTGGCTTCCGCGGACTGGGCAATGATGCCTTTGGGAAAATAAAAACGCCGGCCCAAATTTGAAAGTATCCGGCCTGCGATGCTTCCTTCCAGCACCTGGTTGAGTTCGTCAGCAAGGGGGTTCATGTGTCTCTCCGGGCCGCGAGGCCCAAGGAATTATTTTATTTTTCCGCCATACGGCGGCTCTATTACGATGGAGTATTCTCTTCCAAAAGGTGTTATATGTCAAGAAACCGGTATCCTCTTGTTCCCCGGCTAAAGATGAATGTTCGGCTACCTTTTTTTCGCAAATCCGGATAAAATGGAATCATGAATTGCGAAGAATTGCTTGCATCTTACCGCGCCGAGATGGCAAAACGCATTGTAGGGCAGAAAGACATGGTGGATTCCCTTCTCATGGCCCTCATCGCCGGGGGGCATGTGCTCTTGGAGGGGGCGCCGGGCCTGGCAAAGACGCTGGCGGTAAAGAGCCTTGCCGGGATTACCGGGCTTTCCTTCAAACGTATTCAGTTTACCCCGGATCTTCTCCCCGCAGACCTTACAGGCACCCTGATCTGGGAGCCTGCCCATGCCGCGGGCGGGGGGAGTTTTTCGGTACGAAAGGGGCCGGTCTTTGCCAATGTGATTCTGGCGGACGAGATAAACCGTTCTCCGGCCAAGGTTCAGTCCGCCCTGCTTGAAGCCATGGAGGAACGGCAGGTAACCATCGGGGAGGAGACTCATCAACTGCCCGATCCCTTCTTTGTGCTGGCAACCGAGAACCCCATAGATTTTGAAGGAACCTATGAGCTTCCCGAGGCCGAACTGGATCGTTTCCTTATCAAGCTTTCCCTTTCCTACCCCAGCGGAGATGAAGAACTGTCCATTGTCGCCGCTTCTCCCGCCCTTTCGGCCCGGGCGGGGAGCGCGGAGTCTCTGCGGCCTGTTCTTGACCGGGAAGCGCTTGCCTCCTTCCGTTTCTCCGCGGACGAGGTAAAAATCGACGAAAAGATGCTTCAGTATATTGTCTCCATAGTTGCAGCCACCCGGCAATACAAGTACATCTCCTTTGGAGCTTCTCCCCGTGCGTCCATTGCGCTTGCACGGCTTGCGCGGATTAAGGCTTCCTTTGAAGGCCGGGATTTTGTGAGGCCCGGAGACATAAAGACCCTTGCCCCCATGGTATTACGGCACCGGCTGGTTCTCTCCTACGAGGCGGAAGCGGAAGGCATCAATGCAGACAGCGTAATCTCCCGCATTCTCGCCCATGTACCGATTCCTCTGGGATAAGCCGCATGTGTCCCTTCGGGCCACGAGCATAAGGAAATTGATGGTACGGCGCCGCCAGGAGGCGGCTTGCGCATGAACCGCACTGAACTGCTCAGTAAAATCGCCCTCTTTCCCCTCCATGCAAGGGGTCTTGCCGAGGAGATCCTCGCGGGGGACTACGGTTCTGTTTTCAAGGGTCAGGGTATCGAATTTGATGAGGTGAGGCATTATCAGGCTGGGGACGATATCCGTTCGGTGGACTGGAATGCCAGCGCCCGCTTCGGAGCGCCTTTTGTAAAGATGTACAGGGAAGAAAAGGAGATGAGCGTCTTCATTCTTCTGGATGTTTCTCCCTCCATGTATTCAAGCCTTGCGCGTCCGGGCGCATCTTCGGGACAGTTGAAGCCCTATGAACAGGGCCTGTTGGCCGCGGCCTTGATTGCCTTTTCCGCATCCCGGACAGGCCGGCGGGTGGGGGCGCTTTTTTTTGATAAGGGAATCCGCCGGGTTTTCTATCCCCGGAAGGGGAGGGGGCACATCATGGCCATTCTGGGAAACGGCCTCAACGAAGCTGAAGAAGGAGAAAAGAAAGACAGAGAAGCCGGAGACAGGGGAAGCAACCTGGAAGCGGCCCTCACGGGAACCGGGAGGCTTCTTAAACGCAGAAGTCTTGTCGTGATCATTTCAGACTTTTATACGGCAGGCTGGGAGTCTGAATTTTTTTCCCTTTCCCGCAGGCACGATCTTATTGCCGTGAGGATCGTAAGCCCGCATGACAGGGAAATTCCCCCCTGGGGGATTCTTCCCCTGCAGGATCCTGAGACCTCGTGCCGGATTTATGCATTACCTCATTCCCCGGCATTCAGGAAGGCCTGGCGGGAATGGCACAGGGAACGGCAGAACTACTGGGAAGGTCAGTGCCGCAGGGCAGGCGCTTCCTTTCTGAATCTTTCAGTCTCCGATGACGCTGCGGGAGTCCTCTTCCGTTTTTTTAGCAAAAGGAAGAAGAAGTGAAGATGAGCTTAAAGATTATACCGGACACGAATCGAAGTCTTAGGCTGATATTTTTTTCCGTGTTTTTCTTTTCCGGGGTGTTTCTTCTCTTTGCCCAGAGCGAAGTCTGGCAGATTCCAAAAACCGTTTATGTGGGAGACCGGGCAATACTGGCGGTTCTTCCTGTATCCGTAGAATCACTGTCAACAGAACTTCTGCCCAGGATGGCCGGGGCGCCGATAGCCCTTCCCGAATGGGAAGAGTTGCCTCTGAAGCTTCACGCTCTCAGGATGGAAAAGCACGGAGAAAGCTGGGAACTCCGTCTTGAGTTCAGCGCCTATGCAGCGGGAAGAATCGAAATTCCCGATTTTGATTTGAAGAGAAGCGGGGAAAGTCTTTTGTGTGCGTCCCCCGGATCGGGAGAAATTCTGTTCAGGAATCTTTCGGTAGATATTACGTCAATATTAAAAGGAAACGATACAATTCTGTCCGGTCCTGCAGAAACAATGACCATGCCGGGTACCTTTCTCCTTGTGTACGGCGGTATTGCCGTGCTGGTTCTTTTTGCGCTTTCCCTGCTGGCCCTCAAACTCTGGGGAAGGCAGGCTTTTTCGGATTTTTTGCAATACTGGAAACGCCGCCGTCTCTGCGCCGCCATGATACGGATTGCCCGGAGAACAGAAAGGGAAATCGGATCCGGGGAAGGAGAAGACAGATACAGGACTGCGCTCTCCGCTCTTTCCGCGGAATTCCGTTCCTGGCTGGCTTACCTTTCCGGCTCCGACTGCCGGGCCATGGCCGCAGCAGAGTTTCTGTCACTCAGCCTCCTTCACCGGGAAGAGGAAGTTCCCCCGCTTCTGGAAGGGCGGCTTCTCTCTTCTCTTTTTGATCGCTGGGAAACACTCAGTTACGGTGTTCTTCCTCCGGGACGGGAAGAAGCTCTCGCCATTGCAAACGAAGTTCTGGAAACGGCTCTGGCGCTGGATCGGGCAGAAAGGGGGAGGCGGTGAATTTCGGCTTTTCCCGGCCTCTCCTTCTGATTCTTATCCTCATCTGCGCGGCGGCGGCCCTGCTTATATTCTTCCGTTTCCGCAAACCCTTTTGTCTTTACCTGCCGCTTGGTTCTCCCGGCGGCACTTCCTTCAGGCCGCCTTTCCGGGCAGGGATTCTGATGAAGATCCTCGGTATTCTTGAGGCGGCGGCGGTTCTGCTTCTCTGCATTGCAGCCGCAGGTCCCGAAATAAGGGAGAAGGAAACACTCTGGCTTGACCGGGGGGCCGACATTATCTTTGTGCTGGATATAAGCCCCAGCATGGCGGGCCTTGACATGAAAGGGCGCAGGCTTGATGCCGCGCGGGAACTGGTACGGAGCTTTGCCCTCTCCAGAGCCTCCGATGCAATAGGACTTGCGGCAGTCGGCAATGAAGCTGCGCTTGTGTGTCCTCCTACTACAGACAGGGAAAGTTTCTTTGCTGCGCTGGACGGACTACAGATTGGAGAATTGGGGGACGGTACTGCGTTAGGAATGGGCCTTTCCCTGGCAAGCCTCCATCTTTCCGGATCGAAAGCATCCCGCCGTGTTACAGTCCTCATCACCGACGGAGAAAACAATGCCGGTTCTATTCATCCTGAAACCGCCGCGGGTTTTCTGCAGGAGATGGGGGTGAGCCTCTGGGTTATTGCCGTGGGTTCCGCAGGAGAAGTACCCATAGACTATGTTGATCCTGTTACACGTATGCGCCGCACCGGAACTTTTCTTTCGCAGTTTGATGATACAAGCCTAAAAAGTCTTGCCGCCGCCGGGGGATACTACATCAACGCATCTTCCGCAGAAACACTGAAGAATGCCTTTGCCCGGCTTGACGAACGGGAAATGATCGTCCGCCGTTCCGCCTCACGGATCAGGGTAAAGCCCTTCCAGAGACCCTTTCTTGTAAGTGCGCTGATTCTGTTTGCCCTTGTCCTGCTCTTCAGGCGGGGTTTTCTTTCTTCCCTTCGCCGGTACCCTTCCCGGGCCTTTTTTCTTTCCGGGATATGCGGTCTCCTGTGTGCCGCCTGCATTTTTATTGCGCTGGCGGAGCCGCATTGGGGCTACCGGGGACTGAGGGAAATCCGCCGCGGGCTTGACTGCATCATAGCGGTGGATCTTTCCAAAAGCATGGAAGGGCGCGACATGGACAAGGGAGAGAAAAGCCGTCTTGAAAAAGGCCTGGACATACTGCGGGAGATTCTCCCCGTTCTGGAAAACCGGCGTTTCGGTGTGGTCATCGGCAAGGGCAGGGGAATGCCCGTCGTCCCCCTTAGTTCCGACACTGAGGCCGTCTTATCGTTTCTCGATTCCCTGAGTCCCGCCTCCATAAGCGGAAGAGGCACCAATCTTGAAAACCTCATTGATGCCGCACTCCGTTCCTTTATGCCTTCTTCGCCGGGTTTCCCGGTGATACTGCTCCTCTCCGACGGAGAGGAGCTTACAGGCTCCCTTGCCGAAGCGGGAAACAGGGCGTTCCTGTCGGGGATACATATTGCAGCCCTGGGTCTGGGAAGCGAGGAGGGGATTGAACTACATGACGGAGAAAACGAAAAGGTAATCAGCCGGCTTAGGAGAGATCTGCTGCAAAAGGCGGCAATGGATACCGGCGGCATTTATATAAACGGAAATGAGGAGGCGGGGGAAGCGGAACTTCTGCGCTGGCTTATGGAGAAAGGGGAAAAAACCCAAATTTCCGAAAGAAGGGTGAAGCAGCCCCGCTGGCGTCTCTTTGTCATGGCGGCCTTATTATTTTTTGCCGTTTCAAAATTTGCCCTGAGCGGCAGAAAAAATACCGTACCCGGAAGAAAAATTGCAGCCCGTGCAACTGTTTCCATTGTTTCCCTCTTTCTGCTTGGTTCCTGCGATGCCGTCCGGGGCGGACTCCTTATCATGGAAGGGAATTTCTATTCCGGCCGGGGCATGAACGAAGAAGCCGTGTCGGCCTTCACGCAGGCGCTCAGTCATGAAAGGGCTTCTCTCTATGCCCAATACGGTATAGGAACTGCGTATCTCAACATGAATGATACCGAAGACGCCCTGGAGCAGTTTGCCCTTGTAGAAAAGGAAACAAAACCGAACACACACACGGAGCTTCGTTACAGAAACGCGTACAATACCGGTGTTGCCCGTTTTGCCGAAGGCGATTATGCAGAGGCTGCTTCCGCTTTCCGTAAAGCCCTGGAGGCGAATCCTTCCCGCTTTGAGGCCAAAAGAAATCTGGAATTAAGCCTCCGTTCCCTGGCGGAAGAAAATTCCGGCGCGGCGCAGGACGCTGACAGAGACGCCGCGGAGAATCCGGGCAGTAAGGCATTCTTTGATTATCTGCGGGAAAAGGAACAGGAAAAGTGGCGGAGCCGGGAATGGGACGAAGAAGGCGAAGAAGAAGGAGCGGATTATTAGGCGGAAGCAGGTTTTAATTCTGTTATTTGTTTTGCTGTTCCCGGCTTTTCCGAATGCCCAGGATCTCCAAATCCTGACGGAAACTTTCCCTGAGGAAGTACGGAGCGGGGATTCCTGGCATCTGCGGATCTTGCTGCAGTATCCCTATCCCCAGGATGTGCACATAGAGCATCCGCCCTTTCCCGCAGCCCTGATTCAGGAAGAGCTAAGGACAGGGGTAAGCCTTGAGGGTGAAAAAATGGAACGCTGGACGGTTTTTGAATACCGTTTTACCATTGCTCCCGGCTTTGGAGGACGGCGGATCACGGTGCCGAAGATCAGTATCCTGCTTCCCGAAATTACACTCAGCACAGACAGTATCTATCTGGATATTCAAGGCTCTTCTCCGGCCGCCCGGGTCTACCGGCCCCTTCTCCGCTGGCGGGAACTCCCCGAACATCTTGCCGCCGGTCAAAAGGTCGAATTTTTTCTTGAACTTTCAGGCTGGGATCCGTCCCGTCCCCTGCCGCCCCTTTCCCTGCTCACTCCTGTTCCGCCGCCGGGAGCCGTGCTTGAAAGGCTGGGAGAAAGACACGCGGAGGAAGGGAGCTTCAGCGTAGGCTTCATGTTCATTCCCCTGAAGAGCGGTGTTTTTACCCTGAAGGCCTTTTCGATCCGGCATGAAGGGTATATTCTTGAAAGACCGGCCCTGCGTATTCCGGTGCAGCCGGCGGGAGATCGAAGATAGTATGG
>JAIRXN010000061.1 GCA_031268245.1 Treponema sp.
GCCCCCGCCGCGGCGGCGCCCCCCCCCCCCCCCAATCTCGTGCTATATAAGGAACCGGAAAGCTTCATAACATGTGTTTATCACAATCTTGGGTAACTGTCAATAGCCTGCCGGCGGCATGGTTCGGGAAACGGCATGTAAACTGAGGCTGCCCATATGCCAGGAAGAAACCTGCAAAGTAACCGGCTTTGCGGGCAGACTCTAGATAGTACCATCCCAGGTGCTGACCTTGCCGGCCTTTTTCTCCGCGTCGTCAAACCAGCGGGTAGTAACCACCTTGGTTTCGGTGTAGAAACGGCAGCCGTCTTTGCCCAGACAATGCAGATCCCCGAAGAACGATCTTTTGTGGCCCGAGAAGGGGAACATCCCTATCGGCACCGGGATGCCGGCATTGATTCCTACCATGCCGCCCTCGGTATGCCGGGCAAATTCCCGTGCGTAGTATCCGCTCCGGGTAAAGATTACAGAACCGTTGGCAAAAGGATTGGCGTTCATGATCGCAAGACCTTCATGGAAATCCTTTACCCGTTTTATGCACAGTACCGGCACGAACACTTCGCTATCCCCAATAGTCATGCCGGGTTTTACATGATCCAGAATCGTCGGCCCTATATAAAAACCGTTTTCATAACCGGGAACCCTGTAGTTCCGGCCGTCAAGCAGCAATTTTGCCCCTTCGTCTATTCCCTTCTGTATCCAGTCTTCCACAAACTTTTTGTGTTCTGCATTCACCACGGGGCCCATGCCGGTGGTTTTTTCATACGCAGGGCCGACTTTGATCTGTTTTGCTTTTTCCACAATGGCGGCGGCCAGTTTATCTGCGATGCTTTCCTGTACCGTGATAACCGGGAGCGCCATACACCGCTCCCCCGCACAGCCGAAAGCGGCATTAATAATACCCGCGGCGATTTGTTCAACCGGAGCATCTTCCAGCACCAGGGCATGGTTTTTGGCTTCGCAGAGAGCCTGTACCCGCTTCCCGTTTTTCGCGGCGGTTCCGTAAATGTGAAGGCCCGCCGCCGTTGACCCTACAAAGCTGACTCCCTTGATGTCCGGGTGCTCAAGGAATATTTCCGCCTCGTTCCGGGAACAGGTTACAATGTTGATAACGCCGCCGGGGAGGCCCGCTTCTTTGTAGAGTTCGGCAATGCGCAGCGCTGTTTGGGGTGTAAAGGTTGCCGCCTTGATAACAATGGTGTTGCCGCAGGCGATACAAACCGGCGTCATCCAGCCCATGGGGATCATTGCGGGAAAGTTGAAGGGTACTATGCCGGCAAAAACTCCCAGAGGTTCACGGTACAGTACCGTATCAAAACCGCCGGACGCATCCATAAGGCTTTCACCCATCATGAGGGAAGGCGCGGCTATGGCCTGTTCGGTTCCCTCCTTCGCCTTGAGTACGTCTCCCTGCGCTTCCTCCCAGGCTTTCCCATTCTCAAGGGCAACTAAATACGTCAGGTCGTCCATGTTTTCAACGAGGAGAGTCCGCAGTCTGTACAGTATCTGTACCCGCCTGGCGACCGGTGTTCCCGACCATGCCGGAAACGCCGCCTTTGCCGCAGCTATTGCCTGTTCCACTTCTTCTTTGGTGCAGCATGGAACCCTGGCAATTACTTCACCGGTGCTGGGATTATATGCATCGGTGTATTTCTGTGTTTTGGATTCCACAAATTGTCCGTTGATAAAGGGCTTTAGTACTGCCGGAATTTTTAGTTCACCCATCTTCACTCTCCTTTTATATCGGGATCGCTAATCATAATCCCCCGCACTCTCTCTACCAGGCCGGCGTAACCTTCGAGGAAGGCGAGCAGGGTTCTGCGGGTTGCGCCGAAATTTTCAAACTCCTCCGGCTTCATGCCGTTCTGGTCATACGCACGGCGGAAGTCGGGGAATTTCTTTTCCAGTTCCGCGATGATCCTGGGATCCACCGGATCGTTAATGCGGTTTTTTACTTCCACACCGGAACCGTTTATTTTCTGCTGCCAGTCGCAGGTGATGGTCATGGACATATCGCCGCCAATAAATTCCGACCAGTGGAAATGGTTACGGTATGCGGCATTCAAAAGCCTTGTCCGGTATCCCCGTTCCTTGTAGATATGATAGGCTTTCTTTGCCGTTGCGACACCCGCCCATTCCAGGTATCCCGGATCGGTAACGATGTTTTTCCTGGCGGCGATAACCTTGAGCCAGTCGTCCAGACGGCCTACCATAATCGTACAGACCGGACTTAAGGCGGAAATGTCCCTGCCTTCTTTTTGGCGGCGCGCAATTCCCCGTTCAACCGCCTCGGCAACAGCGACGGCCTGGGGAACGGTAAAGGATACTGTGGCGTTTACACTCACTCCCCGGTAGGACAATTCTTCAATAGCTTCAATGCCCGCCTTGGTAACCGGCAGCTTGATATTATTGTTTGGGTACAGGGTATTGAAATAGAGGGCCTGTTCCACAATGGCTTTTGCGTCCCGGTAGTATTTTGCATTGGTTTGAATCGAAAGCCTTCCGTTACGCCCGTTGTTTTTATCGTAGACAGGCTTGAGCAGTTTTGCCGCGTTTACCGTAATTGCTTCCATGATCTTCCAGGCAACAGCATCCTCCGTTGCCGCCGGATTATCCTTGATGAGTTCTACAATTTTTGGCTTCCAGACATAAAGTTCCTTTTCCAAAACCTGCCCAACGATGATAGGGTTACTGGTTCCTCCGGTAGCGCCGTACCCGATTGCGGACGACAGTTCCGCTGTGGAACAGGAATCATTCCAAAACTCCGTGGGACTTGTCAAGGTCATTGTATGCAGGGGATTTTTCCCTTTTGCATCAGCCATATCAGCCTCCTCAAACATGGTTCCTTCTCAAGAAACATCTACACTATAGATCTACAGACCCGCTTTTTCCCTGATGTAACGGCGGGCTCTGATTGCGTATTCCAGCGGATCAGCCCTGGCAGGATCCTGCTCGGCCTCTACCACCCACCAGCCTGAGTATCCTGAGTTTTTCAGGGCCGCAAATACCGGGACAAAATCGATACATCCGTCCCCCGGAACAGTAAACGTACCTTCTCTGACGGCCTTGAGGAAAGACCATTTTTCCTCAATCACTTTTTTATGAATTGCGGGCCGTATATCTTTGAGGTGTACATGGCCGATCCGCTTCATCCATTTATCGAGTACCGCCAGATGATCCTCTCCGGAAAAGACCAGATGCCCTGTATCATAGAGGAGTCCCAGTAAAGCAGGATCGGTATTTTCCATGAGCCGGTCAATTTCCGCCGCGGTCTGAACCCCGGTTCCCATGTGATGGTGGTACATAAGCTTCATGCCCTTTTCGGCGGCTAACTTTCCCAGTTTGTTGAGCCCCGCGCAAAGACGGTCCCATTCCCCGCCTGAAAACACAGGCTTTGCGTCAAAGATTGGTTTTTCCTGTCCCTGAATGGAGTGTCCCTGTTCAGCCGCGCCAATCACTCCGGCGCCCATAGCGTAAAGAAAATCCCGGTGTTTGATAAATTCCGCTTCCACGTCTTTATATGGTTCGACGGTTAAAAAGGAACTGAACCACGCATTACAGATACTGAGCCCCCGCAATTCCAGCGCCTTGTTCAGAACCGCCGGATCTTTGGGGTACTTGTTCCCCACTTCGCTTCCGGTAAAACCTGCAAGGGCCATCTCGCTGACACACTGTTCAAAGGGAATCTCTCCGCCCAGTTCGGGAAGATCGTCATTGGTCCAGCCAATAGGAGCAATCCCCAATTTGATGATCCTTTCATCCATAACAATTATCCCCTTAAAATTTTCGTGCCCTGGCAAGTTCCGCGGCCATTGCGTTTGCAGCTTTCACCACATCAGGGTTCCCGGACACCTGGGCGGTTCCAACCCGCCACCAGGATTCATACCCGTAGGTCATGGATTTAGGCGTCACCTTCACGTCGATGAGAACGGGCCCTGTGGCGGCCAGGGCTTCCTTTACCGCCGTGCGCAGTTCTTCTACTGTCCGCGCCCTAAGCCCCAGGGCTCCCCAGCTTTCCGCATTCTTTGCGTAATCCACCTGTACCGGTTTCCCGTCAAGCAGCCCGCTTTTTGCATCCCTGGTATTCCATTCATTACCAAAATGGATTATTCCCTGGCTATGCTGGAGATTATCGATACAATGGAATCCTGAGTTATCCAAAACCATAATGATAATTTTTTGCCTTTCCTGAACCGCCGTTAAAAGCTCGGTATGGAGCATGGTATAGGCCCCGTCTCCGGCAAGGGCAATCACCTCCCGATCCGGTTTTGCAATTTTTACCCCCAGGGCCGCGGCAACTTCGTAGCCCATGCAGGAAAAACCGTATTCAACATGATAGGTGTCTTTTACTCTGGTACGCCAAACCCGCTGCATATCGCTGGGTATGGAACCTGATCCGGTAACAACAATCGTGTTTTCGGGAAGGAGTTTATCGTTAATTTCCCCCAGAACCCGGGCCTGGGAAAGCCGGGAACCGTCAGGACCGTCGGGAACATCTTCAGAATACAGACGGTCAACTTCCCTTTCCCATTCAGCCCTTACTTCCTTTATCCGATCTCCCCACCCGGATACATAGTCTTTTCCGGTTTTCTCTATCAGGGCTTGCAGCGTGAGCTTGGCATCGGCGATGATAGGGACAGCGTTCATTTTATATGCGTCAAAGGGAGCGATATTAAGAGAGAGAAGCTGAACGCCGGGATTTTGAAACAGCCATTTTGAACAGGTAGTAAAATCTCCCAGCCTTGTTCCCGCAGCGATAATAAGATCCGCTTCTTTGGCAAGTTTATTTGCTGCGAGACTTCCGGTAGCGCCGATACCGGAAAGGTTATAGGGATTATCCCAGAGGATTATTCCCTTTCCTGCCTGGGTTTCCCCAATGGGTATATGGCAATTATTGCAGAACGTTTCAAGTTCCCCTGCCGCGTCCGAATAACGTATACCGCCGCCGCAGATAAGCAGGGGTTTCTTGGCCTGTCTGAGCATCGTTAAGGCCCGTTCTATTTGTTCCTCTGCCGGCGGTCTCCTGTCGATATAATGTACCCGTTTGGCAAAAAATTCTTCAGGGTAATCGTATGCTTCCCCCTGAACATCCTGGGGCAGCGACACGGTGACCGCCCCGGTTTCCGCCGGATCGGTCAAAACCCGGAAGGCGTTGATCATGGCGGTCATCAGTTGTTCAGGCCGGGCCACCCTGTCCCAATACCGGCTCACCGCCCGGAAGGCGTCATTCGCACTGTTGGTGTAATCATTGGGCGATTCTATTTGCTGCAGTACCGGATCGGGCTGCCGGGAGGCGTAAACATCACCGGGCAGGAACAGTACCGGTATGCGATTCGCCGTTGCGGTTCCGGCCGCCGTTACCATGTTTAAAGCGCCGGGGCCTATGGAACTGCATACGGCCATCATGCGGAGGCGGGCGTTCTGTTTGGCGTAGCCTATGGCCGCGTGTCCCGCACCCTGTTCGGTTTTAGCCTGATAAAAACGCAGCGAGGTGTCCCCGGCGGCCAGAGCTTCCCCCAGACCGACTACTATGCCGTGACCGAAAATACCAAACACACCGCCGACAAATTTTATTTCCTCTCCGTCCCTTTTGACATACTGGTTGTCCAGAAACCGAAGCAATGCCTGCGCCATAGTCAGGCGGATTGTTTTACCCATTTTCTTGCTCCATAAATAGTGTCTGTCCATAAAGCCGGTTACTTTATGGACAGACCTTGCATTGAGCTTGTTCCGAAACCAACCTGGTTTTGGAACAAGCTCACATGACTTCGCTGAGTTTAACCGGCCTGTTTTCTTTTAGCGATCTATTCGCGGCCTGAGCAATATAAACCGCCATTAATCCGTCTTCCCCGTTTACCGGTGTTGTTGAATCCTGCAGGACAGAATTAACAAAATCCTGCGCTTCGGCAATAAAGGCATTATTATACCGTTCCAGAAAAAACCATGTAGGTTTTTCACAAATCACTCCGTCCATAGTACTTATCATGGAAGTATCGTTGAGATCATTTGCCGCCTGTACACAGCCTTTGGCGCAATGAACCTCGGTACGTTGATCGTATCCGTAATGCGATGCCCGGCTGTTATCAATGATCCCCAGCGCCCCGTTTTCAAATTTAAGCATCACGGCAACGGTGTCCGCATCTTCGTATTTTTTATATTCCTGATCAATCAATACGGTTCCATAAGCGCTTACTTCAGTAACTTCGCTGCAGGAAAGATACCGGGCCATGTCAAAATCATGAATGGTCATATCCATAAAAATACCGCCTGAAACCGCGATGTAAGAGAGAGGCGGCCCCTCAGGATCCCGTGAGGTAATTTTGATAACATGAGGGCTGCCAAGTTTTCCCGATGCCACCGTATCATGCACCTTCCTGTGGTTATGATCAAAACGGCGGACGAAGCCAACCTGAAGTTTTACCCCCGCTTTTTTCACCTCCTCCAGGGCTTCTTTTATTTTTTGTACGTCTGTATGAATAGGCTTCTCACAAAAAATATGTTTCCCCGCCCGGGCTGCCTGAATGATAAAATCCGCGTGGGTATCGGTGGATGAACAGATGAATACCGCGTCAATATCCGGGTCTTTCCAAATTTCCACAGGATCGCCATGGATTTTTTTAATACCGTTTTTTTCAGCCCACGCGCGCTGTTCGTCCTGCAGCCGGATTTCCGCCAGCGCCTCGACTCTTGCCCCTGTTACAAAACGGGTCAAATTATCTCCGTGTAATTTACCGATTCTGCCTGCCCCGATTAAACCGATTCTTACTTCATTCATGCCTGTCTCCCTGCCCTTTAAAAAAATTTAATAGACGAAGCTGCTTGAAAACTTTTAGTTTTTGGAACAGCCTCCCTGAATTTCAGCCTTTCAGTTTGAGGATGATGTCCTGATCGTAGTCTCCAAAACCCTTGCCGAAGACATTGATGCCCCCGGCGTGTTCGGCGTTTTCCGCAATGCCGATACGTACTTTTATCGAATGGTGATCCTCCAGCCGGAGATCGGCAAGCGTCACTTTTGACACCTGCCGCCGGTCGATGAAAGTACCCTGATCGGTTATCTCCCAGGCGGTTAAAAGTCCGTACTGGGAACCTTCCAGTTTCCAGAACGCGGGAGTGAATCTGCCGCGGCGGTCGCCGAAATCGCCGGGGCTTGTCCAGGTACCAATATCAATTTCGTTGATCCAAACGGTAATATCGGAAAGCCACTTCTTGTTGGTGCCCGGCACTTCGCTGGACATCTCCATGGAAAGTTCTATGCACTTGAGGGAATTCTTTTCGGAGTAGAGGGTGTTGTTGGGAAACTTGTACTCCACATAGCCTCTTTCAAACCAGACCAGCGCGGCCTTGACCCGGTCGGGGGAGAAGAAGGTTCCCGGCACATCCAGATAGCCGATAATGCCGTCCCTGCTGCACAGGCCGCAGGGGGCGGAGACATCGTAACTCGTAAAGAGGCCCACGGGCATCTCCACTTCTATCATTCCGCCCTCTCCGGAAGCCGGAGCAGGGGGATTGAAGGTGATAAGGAATTCCTTGTAGCGGGAACTGCAGATCTTCTGCCCTCCCTTGACTCCGTTGGCGCTGTGGCTGTCGATGAGCCCCGCCTTCTCAAGCACAAGCACGCTGGTAGTAGCGGTAGACTGGGGGATGGAGAGGCGCTGGGCTATCTCGGTAACATTGAGTTCCTGATTCTGCAGAAGTTCGAGTATCCGCAGCCGTACATCCGAAGAAAGCGCCCTGAGGGCCTTGGTGTCTCTGAAGGAGTCAATGATGAGGGCTTGCCGACCAAATTTCTGCATCTCTGTAGTATGTTTCTCCGGGGCTCTTTCGTCAAGTGAAGCAGACGAAGAATTTTTTACCCCTAAGGAAGCGCTGATTTATTCGCAGTGGGGTCTAATACCCCGCCCTTCAGGGCGGTTAGAATTGGTAACACCAACAAAAATGTGGTAGTAGACCCCACAGTTAAATAATTTCCTTATAGAACGAACCTCGTAAACTTATGTAACGCTTACACGATACCTCGCCCTTCAGGGCGAGGAGGTTCATGCAACCGAGCATAAATCAGCGTTACCCTAATCGTCATGGTTTAGCCGCACTTTTCTTGAAACTCAACTCACCCGAAACAACATCGACAGTAACGGTGTTACCTTCCTTGATCGCGCCTGCGATGATCAGCTTGGCAAGCGGGTTTTCAAGATCCGATTGTATTGTCCGCCTGAGGGGCCTGGCGCCAAAGAGGGGATCGTAGCCCCGTTCCGCAAGAAGTTCCTTTGCCGTTTTGCTGAGGCGGAGTTCTATCTTCCGTTCCGCAAGGCGCGCCGCAAGACGTGTAAGCTGAATATCAACAATCTTGCCAATCTCGCCCTTGCCCAGCCGGTTGAAGATAACCGTCTCGTCAATGCGGTTAAGAAATTCCGGCCGGAAACTCACCTTGAGCAGTTCCATGAGGGAATCCCTGATCGTCTCCGGTTTCCTGGCCTCAAGGATCAAGTCGGAACCCAGGTTGCTGGTCATGATGACGATAACGTTTCTAAAGTCCACTACCCTCCCCTGGCTGTCGGTGAGACGGCCGTCATCAAGAAGCTGGAGAAACACGTTGAAAACTTCCGGGTGCGCCTTTTCGATTTCGTCAAATAGAACAACGCTGTAGGGTCTGCGGCGCACCGCTTCTGTCAACTGGCCTCCCTCTTCGTAACCCACATAACCCGGGGGCGCGCCGATTAAGCGGCTTACGGCAAACTTTTCACCGTATTCGCTCATGTCAATGCGGGTAAGGGACTTCTCGTCGTTAAAGAGAAATTCCGCCAGCGTCTTTGCCAGTTCTGTCTTTCCCACGCCGGTAGGCCCCAGAAAGAGAAAGGAACCCAGAGGCCGGGCGGCATCGGAGAGCCCCGCCTTGTTGCGCCTGATGGCGTCCGACACCGCTATTACCGCCGCATTCTGGCCGACAACCCGTTTTTCCAGCACCTTTTCCAGATCCAGATACTTCTGCAGTTCCCCGCTGAGCATCTTGGAGACGGGAATCCCCGTCCAGGTTGACACTACCTGTGCGATGTCTTCTTCGCTCACTTCTTCCCTCAGCAGAACCTGTGTCGCCTTCCCCTTGGCATCTTTTCTGCCTTCCATCTGGTCGGTCAGGGCCTTGAGTTTCTTCTGCGCTTCGGGAATCCTGCCGTGCTTCACCTCGGCGGCTTTGGAAAGGTTTCCCTCCCGTTCGTATTTGGTTTCCTCAATTTTGAGTTCTTCTATCTGCTGTTTTATAAGGCGGATCTTTTCGATGTCCTTCTTTTCGGCATCCCAGCGGGCCTTCATCGCATCCCGTTCGGAGGCGGCTTCGGCAATTTCCTTTTCCAGTTTCCCGAGCCTCTGTCTGCTGGAAACGTCTTCCTCTCTGACAAGAGACTGCTTTTCTATGGAAAGCTGAAGGAGCCTGCGTTCAAGTTTATCCAGTTCCGTGGGACGGCTTTCGAGTTCCATCTTGATCCGGCTGGCCGCCTCGTCCACAAGGTCTATCGCCTTGTCAGGAAGGAAACGGTTTGTTATATAACGGTTTGACAGTGTTGCTGCGGCTACCAAAGCCTCATCCTTTATCCGCACCCCGTGGTGAACCTCGTAGCGTTCCTGCAGCCCCCGGAGAATCGCTATTGTATCTTCCACACCCGGTTCCGGGGTGTAGACCTGCTGAAAACGCCGTTCCAGGGCCGCATCTTTTTCAATATGCTTGCGGTATTCGTCCAGGGTGGTGGCGCCGATACAGCGGAGCTCCCCCCGCGCAAGGGCCGGCTTGAGAAGGTTCGACGCATCGGTGGCGCCTTCCGCGGCCCCGGCCCCGACCAGAGTATGAAGTTCGTCGATAAAGAGGATGATCTTCCCGTCCGAAGCCTGAACCTCGTGGATCACCGCCTTGAGCCGCTCTTCAAATTCACCCCTGAACTTTGCCCCTGCCACGAGGGCCCCTATATCCAGAGCGAGAAGCTTCTTGTTCTTCAGGGACTCAGGCACATCACCCGCAACGATTCTGCGGGCAAGCCCTTCGGCAATGGCAGTCTTCCCCACGCCCGGCTCCCCAATGAGTACCGGGTTGTTCTTGGTTCTCCGGGAGAGAACCTGCATGACCCGGCGAATCTCTTCATCCCGGCCAATCACCGGATCGAGCTTTTCCTGCCGGGCCAGGGCGGTAAGGTCGCGGCAGTAACGGTCGAGAACCCGGTACTTCTCCTCAGGATTCTGGTCGGTTACCCGGGTGTTCCCCCGGACCTGCTTGAGGGCGCCCAGAATCGCCTGCTTGGTCACCCCCGCCTTCCTGAGAATATCGGCCGCCTTGCCTTCAGCCCCGGCAATGGCAATAAGGATATGCTCGGAGGAAACAAATTCATCCTTCAGGGACTTTGCCTCGGTTTCGGCCTTGGTCAGAACCTTGCTTGCCGCGGAAGAAAAATAGAGCTGGGCCGCCTCCCCGTAGATCTTGGGCGTCTGGGAAATGAGCCTGTCCGTATCGGAGAGGAGCTTATCAAGATTTGCCCCTATCCGTTCCGCCAGAGAAGCCGCGATGCCTCCGTCTTGTTCCAGAAGAGCCTTGAGAATGTGCTCGGTTTCTACCTGGCTGTGATCGTTCCGCTGGGCGATTGCGGAAGCCTCGTTGAGAGCCTCCTGCGCCTTGATTGTCAACTTTTCGTAATCCATTTTTACATAATCTCCTTGTATGAGCTTATATATAAGATACGAAAAAGAGGAACTGAAAACAAGTCAAGGTTGATTCGCAGGCCTGGGTTCATACACCGGAGCTCGTTCCCGGGTTCTTCATAAAGCATTTGTGGTTACCCGTAGTTAAAAGTAAAATTGCTGGAATAAGATCAGCGGTTTTACTTTTACTGAAGAAATTTGCCACGAACCTCACGAACAGACACGAACGGAACAGGGTGCCCTTCATTTTTCCCTCCGCTTTCATAATTCTTGGCTCTTATTTCATTCAAACTATGCTGATTATAGAGGTAAAATCGATACTATCAAAGCACAAGTTCGTGAGGTTCGTGCGAAACA
>JAIRXN010000069.1 GCA_031268245.1 Treponema sp.
GAAGATTATTTTGGTTTTGATAACCGGGAATATATCCCTATTAATCTGAATATGATTCCCCTTTTTCCTGTTGAAGTTCTTGAAGAAACCGAAAGGTACGAAATCATCAGGAATAGTATCGGTATTACTACTAAAGCGCTTAAAGAGGGTTACTCCGGCGGTCACCGTATGTCGATGGATCAGTATCTGAAATTCCCGGTTGAAACCCATGAGGATTTTAAAAAACTTAAACCCCGTTATACCGGGAATCAAGCCGCGAGGTACGAACAGGGGTGGAAGGAATTCCGCCTTGAGGGCTGGAAAAAAAGAAAGCATCCGCTGATTGCCGGCAGGAACTGCCAGACCCTTGGTTTTTATTGGCGCGCCAGGGAATGGATGGGTACAGAAAATCTTTCATTGGCATGGTATGACGATCCCGCCCTCTGTGACGATATGATGGAATTTATAGCCGATTTTACCATAGAGGGGCTTAAACCGGTACTTGATGAAATATCCCCGGACTATATATTTATCAACGAAGATATGGCCATGAAATCGGGGCCGCTTCTGGGGCCTGATACATATAAACGTTTTATTTTTCCCCACATGAGGCGGCTTGTTGACTATATCAAGAGCAAAGGAACCCGCTACGTTCTGGTAGACTCAGATGGAAGTCCGGAACTTCTTATTCCCCTTCTTATGGAAGCGGGAGTCGACGGTATCTGGCCTCTTGAAAGGGCTTCGGAGAATACTGATCCGGCTTATATCCGTGCAAAATACGGCAAAGCTCTGCGTATATGGGGCGCTGTTGACAAGCGCTGCATTGCCGCAGGCCCCAAGGCGATTGATGAACATCTAAGAACCATGATCCCCCTGATAGAAGAGGGAGGATTCATACCTACTGTCGATCATGAGGTTCCGCCGGATATATCTCTGGAAAATTTCAGATACTATTTAAAACAAAAGGCCAAATTGCTTAAAGGGGAATCATTTTAGACGCGTAAGGCGTCAATATTTTTTACGGAGGCACATATGCTGTTGGATTTAGAGACCTACAAAGACAAGGTCACAGGCTGCTGGGCAGGAAAGAACATCGGAGGGGTGCTTGGAGCGCCCTTCGAGGGGAAACGGCAGATCAACAAGGTAGATTTCTACACTCAGGATCTTTCCAAAGGGCCGCCGCCCAATGACGATCTGGATCTGCAGATAGTCTGGCTTGCCGCTGTTGAACGCTACGGAAGGAATGTAAATGCCTCCATACTTGGGGACTATTGGCTCTCCTATGTCATCCCCAACTGGGTGGAATACGGAACGGGCAAGGCGAATCTCAGGGCAGGGCTTGCGCCTCCTCTTGCCGGTCTTATCGACAACACCTACAAGGATAGCTGCGGCTGTTTTATCCGTTCCGAGATATGGGCATGCCTCGCTCCGGGGCAGCCGCAGATAGCGGCGCGTTACGCATACGAAGACGCCATTGTGGATCATCAGGGCGAAGGGATGTACGGTGAAGTATTCTGCGCCGCCCTGCAAAGCGCCGCCTTTGTCGAAAGCGATCCTGACATCCTCATCGATATAGCGCTTTCATATATACCGGAAGATTCCGCCGTGGCCCGCTGTGTCAAACAGGCAATGGCCTGCCATAAACAAAAAGTTTCGCTGGCCGAAGCCCGTAAACGCATACACAACGAAGCGCCGGGAACCTTCGGCATTCAGGGCATAAAACTCTCCCAGATTCAAAAAGAAGACAACGAAGGGCTCCAGACCGGCGCCCCGGGCTTTGATGCGCCTGAGAATGTGGGGATTACCATAGCGGGCTGGCTCTACGGTGAAGGCGACTTCGGCAAGGCTCTCTGCGCGGCGGTGAACTGCGGCGAAGATACCGACTGCACCGGCGCCACTCTTGGCGCGCTTCTTGGAATAATCATGGGAGCCTCAAAGCTTCCCGAAAAATGGACTACTCCGCTTGACGACAAAATTGTTACCATGTGCATCGACAAAACAAGCCGCGGCATCTGGGTACCCGATACCGCAACGGAACTTGCCGAACGGGTCATCAGGGTAACACCGGCCTTTCTGGGTCAGGATCTCTGCGATATCTTTGCTCCGGGCGGCATGACGATCAAATGCCTTGAGGGGAAAGATCTCTACTGCAATACGGCAAAGGACTATCTTCCACTCATCAACGGCGGCGGCATTGACGAAACTCTGCCTGTAAACGAACTTACGGCCCTTTCGCCCTATGTGGTTCGGTACAGTTTTCCTGCCTTCAATATCTTTGTGGATTACTGTGAATCGGTATTTTTCAAATCAAACGAAGAGAGAGGCATCAAGGTATGGGTAACCAATTCCCGAACCCAGAAACAGCAGCAATGGGCAAAGATAAGTCTCTATGCCCCGGAGGGCGTAGAGGTACTGAACGGCAGGAGTGTACTTAAACCTCTCAACAATCTTTTTGGTTCAAGGGCGGAAGCCGGGTTTATCTTTAAGCCCTGCTGCTTTGAAGGCGCTAAACTTGAGCTGATAGTCGATGTATCCCTCGAAGGCAGGCACTCGACAGGACAGGCGAAGGTAGTATTGATGCAGGAAAACGGCCAGCCTTGCCGCTGCGAATAGCCTCCCCGGACAAAGCGCCTCCCATGATTAGAGTCTGTCCATAATAGACATATTATGGACAGACTGCCTTAAAGCGCAAAGCGCGGCAAACTCCTGTTCTAACAGCGAGACTGTTTTGCGGCGGAGGGGTTGCGACCCCTTGAATTTTCGTCCGGCCTGTATTAAAGTTCAACATGGATATTGTTATTCAGGATAGCGCTTTCAAGCACGGCGTTTCCGCATATGCGATCAATGTTTGCCTTCTTCATATTCATGCGGAGATCATTTTAGATGACAATCCTGAGAAACGATTGTTTGTAGGGTTCGATCACAACGCTAATCCGCTGGAAATTATTGGCGTTATGAAAGGCGATACGCTGCTTGTAATTCACGCAATGAAACTGCGTAGCCAATTTTATTACTTATTGAAGGAACTAACCGTATGAATCAAGAATACGATGTTGATGCAATTGTTCAAGAAGTCGAAAATGCCGTACTTGCGGGAAAATACCGCTTGGCCACAGAGGAAGAAAAGATGCTTGTCCGCATCAGCGCTCTGGAGAATATTGTCCACTCCTATAAAGAAACAATAACGAATATTGCAGCGCAAAAAACAGCCGCCGGATTGTAGGCGGGGCGTTTTATATCGAAAAAGCCCTGGGCGTAATTGGAAAAGGCTTCGGCCAGACCAAAGACAAAGGCGGCGATAAAAAGGCCCATTTACAGGCCCTAAAGCATCAAGCATACGAAGCGCGGCAAACTCCTGTTCTAACAGTAAGACCGCTTTGCAGCCGAGTGGATCAAATTTCTCTTTTGCAGGGCTTTTTCCAGACGTTCAAGGGATTCCTGCAGTACGGATTGGGGGCAGGCAAGGTTTATCCGCTCATAGCCTTTGCCGCCCTCGCCGAAGATGTAGCCTTCGTCCAGAAAGAGAAGCGCCTCATGGGTCATGAAGTGTTCCAGTTCCCTGCTATCCGTGTGTCCCTTCGGGGCGCGGGTGTAAGAAAACCGGCTGTACGGCGCCGCCTCCGGCATCTTGTGCAGATCCAGATCCCGGCAGTCCCACCACTGAAGGTAGGTTCCCTCCAGGGGGAATACTTTGATTGCGGGGATACGTTCAGCCATGAAGCGTTCCACGAAGCATTTGTTGGAATCCAGCACGGAGAGAAGTTCATCCAGCCATGTTTCACATTCGGTGTAGGCTATCTCCGTTGCGCGGTAGGCCAGAGAGTTAAGCCCCGGATGGCCGCTATTGATCAAAAGTGCATCATGGTAGCGTTTCCGTATTTCCGGATTGGGAATGACGGCATAGGAAGCATGCAGCCCCGCCAGATTGAATGTCTTGCTGGGAGCGCTCAGGACAAGGGAATTCTCCGCGGTTTCCCCTCCCAGGCTTGTAAAGACTGTGTGTTTATAGCCTTTCATTGTAAAATCAAAGTGGATCTCGTCGGAAACGACAATAACATTGTTCTTTATACAGATAGCGGAGATCTGTTCCAGTTCCTGCCGTTCCCAGACCCGGCCCACGGGGTTGTGGGGGTTACAGAGAATCAGTAGTTTGTTTTCCGGAACCTGCGCCTTCTTTTCCAGATCGGCAAAGTCGATAACATAACGGCCGTTTTCTACTTTAAGTTCGTTCCGGATTACCCGGCGTCTATTCCTTTCGACAGCCGTATAAAAGGGCGGATACACAGGCGTCATGATGATCACCCCCTCCCCGGGCCCGGTAAAGGCCTGTACCGCATTAAAGAAGGCGCCTATTACTCCTTCCGCGGGGATGATCCATTCCCTCTCAGTCTCCCAGCCGTGGCGTTTGCGCATCCAGCCGCGGATAGAGTCAAGCCAGGCGCCGCCGGGAGCGGTGTAGCCCAGCACCGTATCCTTCAGGTAAGAAGCAAGGCCGCTGATAATTTCAGGAGCCGTTTTGAATTCCATATCCGCCACCGAGAGGGGGACGATGCCTTCGGGAACATCCGGGTTTATTTTTTTCATCGCGATGTATTTAGCCGCCCCGGTTCCTTCCCGGTTCACCCTGCTTGTAAAATCGTACATGCATAAGCCGCTCCTTACGGCATATAAGAAATAAAGGAAAAAGCCTTAACCTAAGCCCAGGGCTTTTTACGCTTCCGCGACGGCTTCAACTTCCACCAGAACATCACGGGGAAGCTGCTTTACCGCTACGGTAGAACGTGCGGGCTTACCGGTAAAATACTGGGCATACACCTCATTAAACGCGGCAAAATTAGCCATATCGCTTAAGAAACAGGTAGTTTTGATCACTTTTTCCAGTGAAGACCCTCCGGCCTCAAGAACGGCCTTGAGGTTTTTGATAACCTGATGTGTCTGGGTTTTGATGTCTCCGCCTGCAACTTCCCCGCTTTCCGGGGAGAGGGGGATCTGCCCCGAGGTAAAAACGAATCCGCCTGAGGCAAAAGCCTGGGAATAGGGACCGATAGCGGCAGGCGCCGCGGTGGTTTCAATCTTTTTCATAGTAGTTCTCCTCTTGAACATTAAATCGGACATTAAATCTAACACAGCTATTTGTCAACGCCGTTTTGCTTTATTCGCAGTGGGTCTAATACCCAAGAACCCGTTCGCCGGCTCACGGGGGAGCTTCAGGGCGGTTAATATTGGCAACGCTGACAAAAAGTTGGTAGTAGACCCCACAGTTAAATAATTTCCTTATAGAACGAACCTCGTAAACGCTGTCAACGCTTACGAGATACCTCGCCCTTTGGGGCGAGGAGGTTCATCAGTTTTTCAAGTTCCTCCTTTGGATCTTTTTTTGCGGCTCTGGATTTATTAAGAGCCTTTGCCTTTTCAATGAAGAGGGGAAGATCCCCTCCGGATAATTCATAGAGTTCCCGGTAATAGGAGCCGCCGCCATAGTAAAGCCTGAACAATTCAAGATACGCATTATTCAACTGCATGCCGGAGAAAGCCCGGTAATTTTCACTTTTGAAGCGGCTCTCATACTCCGCATCGAAACGCCTTTTGGCTTTTTCCAGGACTTCGGCCTTTTCCGCGAGCTTTTCTTCCCGGCTGCCGCCGCCCGAATACACCGTTTCGAGTTCTGCGCAGAGTTCCTGTATAAAGGCTACATAGGCTCTGCTTTCGGCTTCACTTTCAAAAATTTCACGGTATTCCGCAGAATCTCTGCCGAAACGGCTTTCCACATAGAGCCTTGCCCCTTCGGTTCCCACGAATTCCGCAAGTTCCTCGTTAAACTGAACCTGTCCTGTAATAAAAATGGTGGAATGGAGAAGTTCATGAATTATAAGATTGGCAAGAGAGGCGGCCTTGTAATCCCGCATAAAGGAGTAGAGCGGGTCACGGAACCAGCCCAAGGTGGAAAAGGCGTCTACCGGACGAATCCAGACATCAAGATTCCGCTTCCGCAGTTTTTCCGCTTCCCTGCGTGCATCTTCTGCAGCAAAGAAACCTTTGTAGGGCATGGTTCCTACCACGGGATAATGCCACTCATGGCGCTTAAAACTGTCCTGGGCCGAAGCGGAAACAATGGCGGCCAGATATTTTCTGTCCAGTCTTACATAGGTAGTATAATTTCTGCTTTCTTTTAGTCCGAGTTCCTCCATGGCAAAACTGCGGATATCGTGAATCCGTTCAACAAAAAGCCTGTCCTCCTCCGAGTCTTTAAGGGATTCCAGAGGAACTGCCCGGCCCAGATAGGAAAACATGATGACGCCTTGCTTAAGGGTATAGCATCCTGAAAGAAATGCGGAAAAAAACAGCGCTACCGCTACGGCTCCTCCCACGGGTAAAAAAATGTAAAAAAAATCATGTTTCATCGGACGGTAGAATCAATACCCGTCGGAAAGGCTGCGGTTAACATCCCGCTGGTAAAGATCCTGGTACACATAACTGCGGGTTTTCAGTTTTTCCTTGATTTCTTTGGAGAAAGGCATGTGGCGCCAGAAGATGCCCCGGACTTCCTTGCTCAGTTTCTGGATACCTTCGCTTTCCTTGGTCATCCAGGCGATGTAGTCCTGGATAAAGAATTCCTTGACATCCCCCTTGAGCTTCTGCGCACTGAACCACTGGTAGTAATTACCTGTAATCCCTTCTTCCATCCAGTAGTAGGAAGCCTTCTCCTTGGCAACCTGCCAGCGGAGATCCGCCACAGCGGAAAGAACGGCAATATGCAGGTTCTTGGGATACATGGGGATCGCTATCCGGCCCCGGCTTGTGGCGCGGTTGAAACGGTCAAAGGGTTCCCAACAGACGCCCGTGTCGCCGTAACTGGGAATCAGCACCACATAGGGAACAATGCGGTTAAGCCGGTTCTTGTAGGAACGGCAAAAAGCTTCCGAATCTATGCTCTCAACAAAGGTAAGTTCCGCAATAATATTCTCCCGGAATCCCACATCATTGGGCCCGCAGTGAAAATATTCACCCGAAAGAATGGGATAGTGGTTTCCCTGCCGGCCGATGGTCATTTTGGCCATCTGACGCACCGTTTCTACTTCAGTATCAACCGCCCTGGCGTCAACCTGAACCGCCCCGCCTTCTTCTTCAACCTTCTGTTGAAGGGTTTTTACATCCGTATCGGACTGGTAGTAATCCTTCAGGTTGAGATCCAGTTCGTGGTCTATCTTGAGGAGCCCTTTCAGCAATTCCTGTATATCGCCGAAGACCCGCTTCTGGGGCTCACTGTAGCATGCCTGCACCCCCTGAAGTCCGTCTACCGGATAATGTTCCAGCACGATGGAAATACGATCCTGAAGCATCTTTTCCAGATTGGAACGCTCGTCGTTTTTGGCCCTGAGAATTAACCGGGCGCCGTCAAGTTTGCCCTGGGCCTTTTCCAAAAGCTGCTGCAACTTCATCTGGCTGTTATTTCTGGCAACCCTCACCTCATCGGTAGAAGAATTGCGCACGACGCCGCTCCCCACATTTTTGAACCACTCATCAAGATAGAAAACAGGCTGATTCAGCTCATTGGCAACCACGGCCTTCCCGAAAAGATCCCTTGTTTCAGCATCAATAAGGGCCGGATGAAGGATTCCGAAACGGAGCAGATACTTTTTGGAGTCGGAGAGCTTGCCGGAAGATTTCTTGGCCACCTGGGTAAAAAAATCCCAATACGCGGTAATAAACTGCTGGCGGTAAACACTGCGATCCTTGGGATCCTTGGTTGTAAGGTACTTCTGCAGAATCGTATGAACCCGTTGGGCAATGTCTCCCTCCCCGGAGAGAGCCGCCTTGTAATAGGCAGGATCGTTAAACGCGGCGTGAGAAGTTGACTCTAAACGCTTGGTTACCGGAGGGAAATGTTCAACGGTCAGATCGACTTCGGGAGCTTCCCCTCCCTCCAGAGGCCCGCCGATTTCCCCTCCTACGCTGAAAATAGTCTCATAATCCGGAACAGAATCCCGATTTGCCCCGGCTTTTGGGGCACTTGTGCCCAGCAGCGCAGCAATTTCAGGATCCATATCCCCCTGAAAAATACCGTCTTGTACCATACTTTTATGGTAGACATTTTGGAAAAGCTTGTCAATCCAAACGGTAATAGTTATCTTTGATGAAGGAGATGATAATGTTCCCGAATGGAAAGAAAAAAGCCCTGACGCTGAGCTACGATGACGGGGTGGAGCAGGACAGACGGCTGGTAGAGATCCTCAACAGATACGGGATCAAGGCAACATTCAATATCAACAGCGGTATCCAGACCGGGGCAAACACCTGGCAGAACAGGAAGCTGCTTGTTAGACGGATGAATGTGGCGGGTCTGCCGGCGCTCTATGCGGGCCACGAAGTTGCCCTCCACTCCCTTACCCACCCCCATCTGGAGAATCTGGATGAAGAGAGCATCAGGAATGAACTTGAACAGGATAAGCTGAACCTGGAACGGATCTTCGGCAAAAAGGTACAGGGCATGGCCTATCCCTACGGTACCTTCAACGATACGGTGGTAAGAATCGTGCGGGAATGCGGCCTCCGTTATGCCAGAGGCATTGTGAGCACCCTCGGCTTTGATATTTCCGCAGACCTGCTCCGTTTCCAGCCTACCTGCCACCACAACGATGAAAAATTAATGACGCTTGCGGAAAGCTTTATCAATTCAAAGCCCGAAGAACCACAGCTTTTCTACCTTTGGGGTCACAGTTATGAATTTGAAGCTGAAAACAACTGGCGCATTATTGAAGAGTTCTGCAAAATCATTTCCGGCAGGGCTGATATTGCATACTGCACGAATGCAGAGGCTTTTGGTCTTTAGCTGATGCAGGCCGGTCTTTCGGGTTTTATTGCCTTTGCCGCAGGATTACTGTCATTCTTTTCACCCTGCGTAGTCCCCCTCGTCCCGTCATGGCTCATCTTTTTGGGCGGCGGCCTTAAACCCGTAACCGGGAACGCGGCGGAAGCGGGACGGCAGCTTCCGGACAGGAAACGGTGTCTCCTGCAAACCCTTTGCTTTGTATCGGGCTTCAGCGTCCTCTTTATCATTCTGGGAGTTCTACTCTCCTCCGCTTTCATGATGCTGAGCGGCCTTTCCCGTTGGATAAACGCAGGGGCAGGAGTACTCGTAATCCTTCTGGGTCTCAACACGATCTTCGATTTTCTGTCTTTTCTGAACTACGAAAAACGTTTCCATGCCAAAGGGCCTCCGCGGGGCCTTGTTTCCTCCTTTCTCGCGGGCGCCGCCTTTGGAGCGGGCTGGACTCCCTGTGTAGGACCCGTGCTAAGCGCAATACTGCTCCTTGCGTCAAGAGACGGGAATCCGGCATTGGCGGCCCTGTACCTTCTCTGCTATTCACTGGGACTGGGCCTTCCCTTTATTGCCGCGGCAGCCTTTATGGATCGCTTTTTACGGATAACGGAAACATTAAAGACCCGTCTCGCACTGATCCGCGTCATCGCAGGGATACTGCTCGTCATCATCGGAATCATGATACTGACAGGCCGTTTCAGCGCCCTCAACATCTTCCTGCAAAAAATGCAGTACAGCTACATCGACTGGGCCGAAGGCCGGGGCGGGATTGCGGAATTTTTGAGCCGCTGGCTGCAGCTACTGCTTTCGCTCTAACAGTACCACGGCCTCCCACGGTTCAAGCCTATCACTCCACACGGTACGATCCGTGTTGCTTATGACAATTTCGGCGCCGGGAAAACGTAAAGGAACACGGACGAAACGCCGGGAAAAGTTAAGCACGACGGTGTAAACTTCCCCTCCTAGAGAGCGCCTGTAGGCAACAAGATTTCCGGGCAGCGGCCTGGAACCTTCCGCCGAACCGGAAGAGTAAGCCGTTCCGGAAGCTTCGCCACCCGGTTCCCCGCCGGAAAGGACTCTCTCAAAAGCGCCGTATTTGAGACATTCGCTTGAGCGCCGCAGCGCGATGAGTTTTTTGTAGAAATTCAAAACCGAAGCGGGGTTCTGTTTCTGGGATTCGTAGTTGATCCTCGTATAGTTACTGTTGACGCCGATCCAGGGCTTCCCGCTTGTAAAACCGGCATTAAAGGCGGCGCTCCATTGTACCGGAGTGCGTGAATTGTCCCGGGAAGAAGCTCTGACCCATTTCCAGCGAAGAAAACCGGGAATGTGCATCTTCTTCATTAAGGCGTCAAGATTGCGGCTTTCCACATCGTTCAGTTCCTTGAGACTCCTGAAGTCAAAGTTGGTCATGCCTATCTCCTGGCCCTGGTAGATAAAGACCGTTCCCCGGAGAGTAAGCTCCAATACGGCAAGAAGCTTGGCGCTCCGTTCCCAATAGTTTTTGTCATCCCCGTAGTGGGACACGATGCGGCTCTGATCGTGGTTTTCAAGATACACCGCATTCCACTCAAGACCCTGCTGCCATTTTGTCAACACATCCAGCAGCTTTTGGGGCTTGAACTTTTTGGGAATAAAACGGGCAAGAACTCTGTCAACCTCCAGGTGCTCAAAATAGAAGATCATATTGAGTTCCCGCCGCTCCGCATCGCATAAGAGTTTTGATCCGCTCAGATCCGCCATGACCGCTTCACCCACGGTAAAGCAGTCGTATTTGTCCAGCACATCCCGGCGGAGTTCCTGCAGAATCCGGTGGTTTCCCTCCTGATCCTTGTAATGTTCGATACCCGCAACGGCAATACTTTTCTTTCCGTCTTCAAGGCTCGTCTTGTAAAGAATGTTGATCACATCACAGCGGAACCCGGCAATACCCTTGTCAAGCCAGAAACGGAGTATCCCTTTTATTTCTTCAATAACTTTGGAATTCCTGTAGTTAAGGTCGGGCTGCTTCCTGTCAAAAAGGTGAAGGTAATATTCACCGCTTGTTTCATCGTACTCCCAGACCTCATTCATAAAGAAACCGGTCCAATTGTTCGGCTTATCTTTTTTGGTACCCCGTCTGCCCCCTTTCCCGGGCCGCCAGATATAGTAATCCCGGTAGGGGCTTTTTGGATCACGACTCTTTTGAAACCATTCATGCTCATCGGAAGTGTGGTTTATCACCAGATCCATGATGATTTTAATGTCCCGTTTGCCGGCCTCCGCAATGAGACGCTCCATGTCCGCCATGGAACCGAATTTGGGATCTATGGCCCGGTAGTCCTTGATATCGTAACCGTTATCCGCATCCGGCGAAGGGTACACCGGCGAAAGCCAGATAATTCCCGCGCCCAGAGCCTGCAATTCATCCAGCCGGGAAATGATCCCCGGAATGTCTCCGATGCCGTCTCCGTTGGAGTCCTGAAAACTCCGCGGGTAGATCTGATAGACAATACGTTCCTTCCACCATTCTTTCATGCAGACAGTTTAGCATAGACAGGCGGAAGGGTAAACCAATCGTTGGACTTTACCGGCAGTTTGACATTTACTGAAGAAATTTGCCACGAACGACACGAACAGACACGAACGGAGCGCCCTTCATATATATGCCGATCCCGTCTATAACTTCTCCGCGCTTTCCTCAAATCTTTGCAAAATCTCCCACTCATCCGGCATGGCCGGAAGCCTGTCTCCGGCTCCCGGTACCGAAACGGGCTGGTACAAGTCCCAGGACTCCCGCATAGGATAAATCGCCCTGAGCGGGGGCAGTGTGCCCGAGGAGTTTTCATTCTGCGAAAATTTCGAAACGGTTTGCGGAGCAAAGCGCCGCCACTCCCTCAGCCCAATACGCCAGGCCTCCGCAAATCCTTCCCCTGGTACAGTAAGCTCTACCGGCATCCAATAGCGGCCTTCATGTTCAATCAGCCCTTCCGTCCTCCACCCTTCACCTTCTTCTCCCTCTTTTTCCTCGTCCCGTTCCGGCGTCCCGGTGTCAAAAGCGCAGTATATATGACCCGGAATGGTAATAAACGCCGTATCAATTTCAAGCACTTCCAGTAACGAACAAAACAAAATCGACAAATCGTCACAGTCCCCGCCCCGGTACATTAAAGTTTGATACGGATAATTCAAACTGTCCAAAGCCGAAGCGTCTTCCGCCATTTCCACATACGAAGAAGCCGGATCGATCACATAGTTAATCCCGTACAAATTAAGCGCCTCAAACAAAGCCGCGGCCAGCAGGACATTCCCTGGCAGGTTTCCAAACTTCCCGGGATTCGCCGCCATATACCGCTTTACCGCCGAAGCCGTATACTTGGCAAACAGCGAAGCCGCGGGGTCTCTGGCCGACACAAAAGAAGCCGCCCGCCGGTCATCGTCCCAGGCAAAAGCGTTCCGGTGGTAAATAGGCATCTGTACCGGGAAAGAAGCCTGCTTCTTCGCGCCCAAACTCCTGTAGTCAATCAGCACATTCGCGTTGCTGTTGGCGTTTTCCGTCAGGTCTAACATCGACTCGTTAAACAAAGCCGTCACCGGAACTTCCGCGCTCTCCCCCGGCAAAAGACGGGGCAGCACAGCAAAGACCATACCCTCCTTCATATACCGTTCCAGAAAGAATGTAAGGCTAATGTCCGTAATAGAGTTAGGTTCGTTATTGGTTATCTTCACCATAGCGATACTGTTTTTCTCATACCAGGCGTATGATACCGGAAACACCCGCTGTTGTTCTGTCTTTTCGCCCCGCACCCGCGCCTCGGGCCGCAGCAACTCTCCCAGATTAAGACTGAGCCCAAGCCCGGCAGTAATCGTGTTGAGAGGCCGGTTTTCGGAAAAGGCATAATGGATATAGCCCCCGGAAGCAAACAAGGATACCGAAGGCAGTAAATGAAAATACGCCGAAAAACTGCCGCCGAAGCGGATACGGCTGTTGCTGTCATCGTTCCACCGGTAGTTGTACACCCCCGCGGAAATATCCCCCCTCAGCGTCAGCCTGTCCATCACCCGCCGCCGGAAGAACGGCCCCAAAGCCGCCTCGTAAAGACTGAACTTGCTTCCATCCGCGGTTCCCAACTGCGAAAACCCGCCCCCAAGGGAAAGGCCAAGTCCCATGCTGCGGGGTAATTGCAAAAAACCCCAATCCAGAAAAGCCCGCGCCCCGAAGCCCGGCTCAAAGTTTTCACTCCCCGCAGGCCCGGTGAACTGCGGCATAAGATGGAGGCTGAATTCATTCTGCGCAGAAACAGGCAGGTCGTGAATGACAATTAAAATCACCGCAACAAAAAAATATTTTTTCATTATTCCCTTATTTCCTGTCTGCGGGCAATTGTTGCAGACCCCGCAGCGCCGCCGCATTATCAGATTCCGCCGCCAGGGCCTGCCGGAACCACTTCTCCGCCCCGGCGTAATCCTTTTCAAGCAAGGCCGTATTTCCCCTGTTCGTCATAGCCGGAACCGAGCCCATGCCGGCAGCCTTCTCATACGATGCCTTTGCCTCAGCCATTCTCCCCGCCCTCGTCTGCACAATACCTAAACGGTTGTAATTGACGGCAGTGGGGGCGTTTTGAGCCGCCTCTTGCGCTTCCTGCAAAAGCGGCTCAATCTCATTGGCGATATACTCGTTCACCGCCGCTGTCACACCCCCGCTTACCAGGGCAATTTCCGGCTGACTGATACGGGCATCCAAAGCCGGGAAAGGAGCGGGTGGATACATGGCCCAGCAATCCTCAATGATGGTAAAGTCTACCGCTTCCCCCTTTCCAAAAACTTCCTGTAAGTCCGTACATGCCGCTGTCCATGCCCCGGCAAAGCCCTTATTCAAATACTTCATGGAAAGAGGAATCCATACCTCGTCATCGACTATTAAAATTCTGTTTGTTCCGTTGAATAGCGTTGCCGCCTGCTCCTGTCCAATGCCAAGAGAAATGGCGGTAATAACATCATTCTCCAGGGGAATGACCGCCGAGCGAATCCCCGCGGCTTCCAGCAGCCCTGAGTAAAGCAAGGCGGCATCCAGAGCCGAACCGGACTTATACGCAAGAGTCTGCGAAGGAAATTGAATCTCAAGCCTGGAGCCCCTCACTTCCTGCAGCGCTGAAAACGCGGCCTTACTTTCAATATATATCCCGTAAGCCTTCATCCCCTCAAAGAGCCACATCCCGAATTGCATATTCTGGTTTAATGCCGTCCTCCGCTGTGTCCGGGCCATACCGGTAATGTACTTTGAGAATTCAAGAATCTCAGGCGTTGTAGGCGACACAAAAGCGGCAAGACTCGCCGTATCAAAAGCCGGAAAGGTATTGCGGTTATGCACCTGTACCGCCACAGACCGCAGTTCCTCCCGCTCCTTCCCCAGCAGAGTATAACGGATAAGCACCTCCCCAAGAATCCGGCCATTTTCTGTAAAGCCCAAAATCGCCGGAGCAAAATCGGCGTAGAGCGGCAGTTCCGCGCTTCGCCGTTTCCCGATAAACGCAAGAGCCCCGCAGGGAAATTCCGAGACTGTATACGACCCTGCCCTAAACGAAACCCGCACATTCCGTATCTCCGCGGACTGGTCATTTCGTATTACCAGCGTTGCCGCCGGGTTTTTCTGATACAGTGAAAGGAACAGCGGATACACCCCATCGTCCTGAAGTACTTCAAGACCGATACCATCCCGGCTGCTTTTTGTTTCCAGAACAATCTGCGCCGTCAGTCCTGTATATATTCCCGAATTAAACACGCCTGCGGCGCCCCCGCCTCCCGCAGCGCTGTTGTATTGCCGCCAGCCACCGTTAGCCGCCAGGGTAAAAGAAGGAGTAAAACGGAAACCTATTTCACCACCGGAGCGCCACCACAAACCGGCTCCGCTTTTTACCTCTTCACCGATCCCCTGATACACGCCAAGAGCGCCGTCTATGCGGGTAAATAACCGGGACAGGGGAAAGTAGTATAAACTCAAGTCCCCGCCAAAAGAATACATCTGCACATTTCCCTCCGCCGGCTCTTTAAGGGAATTGAACAACAAGCCCCCTTCAATCCCGGCGGTATAACCGAGACCCGGTAAAAATCCGCGATTTTTACCCTGGGGATTGAGATAAAGACTTGCAAGGTCAATCTCAAGCCCCAGATCCCCGCCGCCGCCAATGGAATAGCGATCATTCCCGGCCCCGGTTTTGGTTCCGTCTCCCAGGGGAACGAATGCAAAGCCCCGCGGACGGATGTTGAAGTCAAGCGCAAAACCCGAAACCGCCGTCAACATCAACATAAAAAACAGTACGCTTTTCTTACTCATATTCCTGTTCCCCTTTCCCTGAATTTGTGATATACTTGTCTTGTGGGAGATACACTATGACCATAGAACAAACCGTAGAGATACCGGCCTCCGTTGGCGAAAGCCGGTTTGTTTTGCAGTTGATAAAGGACCAGCAGCCGTTTGCGGAATTTCCGCTTCCTCCAACACTGCCTTCCGGTAAAGCAAAAGTGGCGTTGTCCATTGATTTCGAAGAATTAAATGAAACCGATTTGCCCGGCATGTGCCTTAATCCTGCCGCGTTTGTGAACCCTTCAAAAAAACAATTAAAACCACTGCGCGGCATTGCCAAAGGTTCCTCGTTCACTGTTGAAAAACTTCTGCAAGATCGCCGGACAGAGGAATAGTACCGTTGGAAGAATATACTTTTGACGCATGCGCTCTGATTGCGCTTTTGAATGAAGAAGAAGGAGCGGATATCGTTGAAGACCTTATTAACCGGGGCATAGCCGGTGAAATCTCGCTTGGTATCAGTATCATTAATTTGACTGAAGTTTATTACGGATATATTGGCGCTCTGGGGAAGGAAAAGGCGGACGATTATCTTGAGCGTATCTTGTCTTATCCCATCAAAGTCATAAATGTGATAACCGATGAAGTTTTTCGCGAGGCCAGCCGTTTGAAGGGTGTCTATAGCATACCGCTTGGAGATTCTTATGCTTGCGCCACCGCGTTGGCAGCAAACGCCGTCCTTGTTACTTCCGATCATCACGACCTCAAAATTATTGAACAGCAAGAATCTCTCTCTTTCCTGTGGCTCCCGCCACGACCCAAACGGAAACCGCCGTCAACATCAACATAAAAAACAGTACAATTTTCTTACTCATATTCCTGTTCCCCTTTCCCCGAATTTGTGGTATACTTGTCTTGTGGGAGATACACTATGACCATAGAACAAACCGTAGAGATACCGGCCAACCACCGGCTGATTATTGAGGTTCCCCCGGAAATTCCCGCCGGAAGGGCCATACTTGCCTTTACCTCTGCCGGGGATACGCGGCTTCGCCATCGTCTGACCGAACGGCAGCGGGCAGCCATTGAGAAATGTTGGGGTATTGCCAAAGGTGTGTTATCCAGTGATGAATCGCTTGCGATGAGGCGTGAAGACCTGGAACTGGAAGAGGCTAAATACCGGCGGATCTTCCCCGAAG
>JAIRXN010000084.1 GCA_031268245.1 Treponema sp.
CAGGAAATCGACATGAGTAAAATTACCGTTTCATAGATCAGCACCGGAATTTTCATCACCTTGCTGGGTTTGATGATCCTGTACACAAGATAGACAAGGGGAAAGGCGGCAAGCGCCGAAAGAGCAAGCACAAGGCCCTCGATCCTTCCGGCCTGGATCAGCATTGTTGCGGCATAGCAGAGGTGGCCCGCAAGAAAGCTTGAAAGCCCCAGAAGGAAGAAGCGGAGATGTTTGCCGTTGAGGAGCAGGGTATCCCCGCCCCAGCCGAAGATCAGCGCCAGAAGGGCCGCTGCCTGAAAGTCTCCTGCCGCCGTAGAGTAGATTACTATGAGGACAGGGATCAGGCAGGCTTTGCTTATGCTCTGAAGCCGCCGCCGGTTAAGCAGAATCGAAACAAGATGCAGCACAGATACTGCGGCAAAGATAATCCAAAGAATTTTTTCCATGATCCGTTACTCCGTATCCGCAGTGTCCGCATCCGCACTTTGTTCCGGGGGGGAAGCTTCGTCCGCTTTTGCCTGCTCCGCGGTTCGGGCGGCCCTCGCCGAGCGGATAGGGTGCAGTTCCGCCTCGCTCACCCTGGAAGGATCGTCTATGCCCGGAGGCAGTTCCCGGCCTTCTTCAATTTCAACTTCCTCCTCTTCAAGCGTGTCGCCCCAGAGTTCCGCCTGCGGAGGCTCCGCCGCCGAACGGCTCTCCTCTTCATGCTCAAGTTTTACGGAGATGAGTTTGGTGATTCCCGATTCCTCCATGGTTACACCGATGAGGGAAGTTGCGCCGGTAACCGTTTTCTTGTTGTGTGTGATCACGATGAACTGGCTTGTGCTGCCGAATTCCCTCAGAAGTTGTACAAAGCGGTTCACATTGGCCTCGTCCAGGGCCGCGTCAATCTCGTCAAGGAGACAGAAGGGGCTGGGCTTCACCATGTAGGTGGCAAAGAGCAGAGCCACTGCGGTCATGGAACGCTCGCCGCCGGAAAGCAGGGTGATGTTTTCAAGTTTCTTCCCCGGAGGCTGGGCAAATATTTCGATTCCCGATTCCAGAATGTGGTTTTGATCCTGTAGTCTTAGTTCCGCCCTTCCGCCGCCGAAGAGACGCCGGAACATGTTGTGGAAATTCTTTTTGATTTTATTGTAGGTAGCAAGAAAAATTTCCGAAGATTCGGCGCGTATCTCTGCGCTAAGGTTTTCAAGATCCTTGCGGCCCTTGTCCAGATCCTCAAGCTGGCCCTTCAGAAACTCATAGCGTTCCTTCGCTTCCGCAAATTCCTCGGGCGCCATCAGATTGACCACGCCCAGATCCTTCAGCTTTTGCCGGAGCCCTGCCAGTTTTTCACGCAGTTCCGCCGCAGGCGTCTGTATCGTGAAGATCCGTTCCTCAAATTCCAGAAGATCCCGGGAATGGGTCTCCCGGAAATTGTCCTGAATGTTTTTTATCTCCGTTTCGGACTGGACAAGCCGGAGGTTGATGTTTTCCAGAGCCTCCTGCATGCGGGAAAGCTCCTCCCTCTTCTTGCGGATAAGTTCCTGCTTCCCCGCCACATCTCCGTTGCGTTTGTGAATATCCTTTTCCAGGGCCTCAAGGTCTCTGGTAAGCTGAGTTCCCTTCCGCTCAATGTCCGCAATCTCTTCTTCCGTATCCGCAATTCTCTCGTCAATTTCCTCATGGCGTCTGCGATCCAGAAAAAGTTCATCCTGCACATTTTTGAGCAGGGCTTCCTGGCCCGAAAGTTCCCGCCGGATAAGCCGGGCCTGTTCCTCGGCGGACTGAGCCTGTGCGTTGATTCTGGCCCGGTTGACCCGGAGCCCCTCAAGAGTCTTGCGGTACTCGTCGATCTTCTGCCCCAGTTCCGCATTTTCCCCGCGGAGAGAAGTAATCCGGTTTCGCTGTTCTTCGATCCCCTCCTTGGAAGAGCGGATCTTTGCGTCAAGACCGCGTTTCTTTGTGATGATGCCTTCGGGAGCCAAAAAATCGTCAAGGAATGCGGGAGTACTTTTCCGGTAGTTTTCAAAAAGGACGATAGCCTTTTCGGCGTCCGCCGCCGCATCCGCCAGGGCTTCGGAAAGACCGCCGGCAATGCGCTGAAGTTCGGCGGCGCTGACCCCGGCGCTTCCATCACCCTGAACAGTTCCCGAAGCGGCGGAAGCCAGATCCCTCAGAAGCTGTTCCCGCCCGGAGAGCACCGCCCTGAGCCTGCCCAGAGCCTCGTTCAGTGCGGCTTCGGTATTCCTCCGTTCCGCCGCATTGTAACCGGCCTCCTTCAGACCTGCATCCAGGGCAGCCACGATGTCGTCGGTAATGGATTCCAGATCCCGTTCACAGGCAGCCTGTTCCTGCGCCAGCCTGCGAATCTCGCCCTCCGCCCGGACGACAGACGCATCATTATCTCCAATCCGGGAGGCCGCCAGGGAAATATTCTCTTCAAAAGAATGAATATTTTCTTCTATATCGGCGGCCTTCTTGCGGAAATCCCTGACCAGTTCATCCTGTTCCCCGGCGTCTTCGGCCAGTTCTTCAATTTTGACCCTTATCTGCTTTTCCCGGCTTTCATTCGCACCGATTTTTGACTTTAATTCCGTCCGCTGTTCGGAAAGAAGCCTCGCTTCCTTTTCGCGGGCATTTTTCTCCAGCGCCAAACCGTAGATATTTTTCTGATACTCGACGAGTTTCCCCTCCATGGAGTTAACCTCGTCCATATTGGCTTCCAGTGTCCGGCTTGCCGCTTCCAGCTCTTCCCGTATGCGATCCCGGTTACGGGTTTTTTGCTTGAGGTTTTCATTCCGCTCATCCCGATCGTAACGGTGCTGCTTGAGCCTGAGAAGCTGAATATCCAGTTCATTGTTAAAAATTTCATCCCTGAGACTGCGGTATAAAAGAGTCTTTTCCGACTGGATTTTAAGCGTATCGTAGGAACGCTTTACCTCTGCCAGAACCCCGTCAACCTGGCGCATGTTTTCTTCGGTTTTGGCAAGATTCCGGGCAGCCTCGGCCCCCCGTATCTTGAAGCGGGTAATGCCCGCCGCTTCTTCAAAAAGGTAGCGCCGCTCATCGGGCTTGCTGGAGAGAATCTGGTCGATCTTCCCCTGTTCCATTACAGAGTAGGCCGCCTTACCCACCCCGGTATCCCAGAAAAGTTCCCTCACTTCCTTGAGTCTTACAGGCTGGGAGTTGATGAAGTACTCACTTTCCCCGCTGCGGTAGAGCCGGCGGCGGATCTCCACTTCCGGCATGTCCAGGGGCAGAAGCCCCGCATCATTGGCAATGGTGAGGCTTACCTCCGCCACATTGAGAGGCTTGCGGTTCTCCGTACCGTTAAAGATGACATCTTCCATTTTTTCGGCCCGCATGGCCCTGGAAGTCTGTTCTCCCAGCACCCACTTGACCGCATCCACCACATTGGACTTCCCGCAACCATTGGGCCCCAGAAGCGCGGTGATCCCCTCGGCAAATTCCACACGGGTCTTATCCGCAAAAGACTTAAAGCCTAAAATTTCGAGATTTTTTAGAAACAAGACATACTCCAAACAGGATTATAGGAATAGAAGACCCCGCACCGTTTTTGCAGAGGGTATTTTATAAATCTAGCATTAAGAGGGAACGTATTTCAAGGCAACCCTGCGTACTTCCAGCGGTTTTACTTTTACTGAAGAAATTTGCCACGAACCTCACGAAC
>JAIRXN010000091.1 GCA_031268245.1 Treponema sp.
TCCAGGAAGCGATAAAAGAAATAAAATTCTATGAGACCGGATTTGCGGGCCTCTGCGCCGACAGCGGAACCATTGTGGCCCATCCGCAGGAGGAACTGGTAGGTCAACAATTCCAGGACGTTATATTAAAAAAATACGGCGAAGAAGTGGTCAAAGCCGTCGAAGGTTCCATACAATCGGGATTGCCGGTATTCACCACGAACAATGTTAATATTATTCAGAGTTATCCTTTTCCCATCGGGGGAACCGGGGTCTTCTGGACTATCGTCGGTACGGTGCCCATAAAATCGGTTATGGCGGCGGTAACCGCCATGACAGAATTTACCGTCATTCTGACGCTTACGGCCCTGGTAGTGGCGGCGGGGGTGATTTTCTTTACCGCCAGCACTATTGCCAAGCCTATCGTCAATGTAGCCTATACACTGAAAGATATTTCCGAAGGGGAAGGGGATCTGACCAAAACCATTGACCACAAAGCCAATGATGAGATTGGCGACCTGGCCCACTACTTCAACCAGACTTTGGAGAAAATCAGAAATCTGGTGGTAATCATCAAAAAGCAGGCGGCGGCCCTCTTTGACATCGGCAGCGAACTGGCTTCCAATATGACGGAGACTGCCGCGGCGGTGAACGAAATTACCGCCAATATCCAGAGTATCAAGAGCCGGGTGATCAACCAGTCCGCCAGCGTTACCGAAACCAATTCTACCATGGAACAGATCACCATCAACATCGACAAGCTGAACGAGCATATCGACAGTCAAACCTCCAGCGTGGCCCAGTCCTCCTCGGCCATTGAGGAAATGCTGGCCAACATCCAGTCCGTCACCCAGACCCTGGTAAAAAACGCTTCCAACGTGCAGGAGTTGGCCGGGGCTTCGGAAGTGGGCCGGTCGGGGCTCCAGGAAGTGGCTGCGGACATTCAGGGAATCGCCCGGGAGTCCGAAGGGCTTTTGGAGATTAACGCCGTCATGGAAAATATCGCCAGCCAGACCAACCTCCTGTCCATGAACGCCGCCATTGAGGCGGCCCACGCAGGGGAAGCGGGGAAGGGGTTCGCCGTGGTGGCCGACGAGATCCGCAAACTGGCCGAAAGTTCCAGGGAGCAGTCCAAGACGATTTCCGTGGTGTTGAAAAAGATCAAGGATTCGATAGACAAGATCACCAAATCCGCCGACGAGGTGCTGAACAAGTTCGAGTCCATAGACACGGGGGTAAGAACCGTTTCCGAACAGGAAGAAAACATCCGGAACGCCATGGAGGAACAGAGTACGGGGAGCCAGCAGATTCTTGAAGCCATTGGGCGGTTGAACGAAATTACCCAGATGGTGAAGGGCGGTTCCACCGAGATGCTTGCGGGGAGCAAAGAGGTCATCCACGAAAGTAAAAACCTGGGTTCCGTTACCCAGGAAATCACCAACGGGATGAACGAAATGGCCACCGGGGCGGAACAGATCAATATCGCGGTAAACCAGGTAAATACTATCACCGGGAAGAACAAGGAAAGCATTGAACTTCTGATCCATGAGGTATCAAAATTTAAAATTGAGTAAGTTTCCCGGCAAGGATGAAGTGCGCGGCGCATTTGCGCGGCGCATTGCGCGGCGCAAATGCATGCGCTCGCAAATGCGCGGCGCATTGCGCTGCGCATTGTGCGGGATTGAAAGAGAAGGCGGCGGAGGGTACTATATAGACTCAAAGTGTCAGCATAAGGAGTCCGTATGGCGAAATACCCCTTCGGTGAAATTGAACCCAAGTGGCAAAAGTACTGGGAAGAGCATAAAACTTTCAGGGCGGAGGAAGATCCTTCCTTCCCCAAAGAGAAGCGGCGCTATGTGCTGGATATGTTTCCCTACCCTTCAGGCCAGGGGCTCCACGTCGGACATCCGGAAGGCTACACCGCCACGGATATTTACTGCCGCTATCTCCGGATGAATGGGTACAATGTACTGCACCCAATGGGTTTTGATAGTTTCGGACTGCCCGCGGAAAACTATGCCATAAAGACAGGAACCCATCCTGCAACGACGACAAAGGCTAATATCGATCATTTCCGCAGGCAGATTAAATCTCTGGGTTTCTCCTACGACTGGGACAGGGAGGTGGTAACTTCCGACCCGGATTACTTCACATGGACTCAGTGGATCTTTCTCAAGCTTTTTGAAAAAGGGCTCGCCTACGAGGCGGAGACTCCCATCAACTGGTGTCCCTCCTGCAAGACAGGGCTTGCCAATGAGGAAGTGAAAGACGGCTGCTGCGAGAGATGCGGCGAAAAGGTAACCCGTAAACGCATCCGCCAGTGGATTCTCAAAATTACCGTATATGCGGAACGGCTGTTGGAGGATCTGGATGATCTTGACTGGCCCGAACCTGTAAAGTTGATGCAGCGGAACTGGATCGGCAAAAGCGAAGGCGCCAATGTGATCTTCAAGATTGATACTGATGCGGCGGGGGAAAGGGCGGCAAAACCGTCATGTAAAGAGGACGAAGAGCCGTTCATCGAAATTTACACGACCCGGCCCGACACCCTCTTTGGGGCCACCTATATGGTACTGGCGCCGGAACATCCCCTGATAAACAGAATTACTGCCGCGGAACAGAAGGAGGCGGTAACGGCCTACCTTGAAGCGGCGGCCCGCAAGAGTGATCTTGAACGCACAGACCTTGCAAAGGAGAAGACCGGCGTCTTTACCGGGGCCTATGCCATTAATCCTGTCAACGGAAAAAAGATTCCCATCTGGGCGGCGGATTATGTACTTATAAGCTACGGTACCGGGGCCATCATGGCTGTTCCCGCCCACGATGAGCGGGACTGGGAATTTGCAAAGACATTCGGTCTGCCTGTCATACAGGTTGTGAATCCAGAGCCGCCCCGGCCGGGCCGGGATTATTCGGCGGAGCCTGAAGAGTGCGTCTCCGCCTATGGCTATGCGGTAAATTCCGGGCAGTTCGACGGTCTTTCTACGGCGGAGGCGATCAAGGCGGTATGCGCCTGGCTTGAAAAGCAGGGCATAGGCAAGGGGGCCGTAAACTACAAGCTGCGCGACTGGATCTTCAGCCGGCAGCGTTACTGGGGGGAGCCCATTCCGGTACTGCATTGCGAGAAATGCGGCGCCGAACGCGGCTCTGCGATTGTGCCGCTTAAGGAAAAGGATCTTCCGCTGGAGCTCCCCGAAGTGAAAAGTTACGCGCCGGCAGGTACCGGGGAAAGTCCCCTGGCCGGAATTGACGAATGGGTCAACACTACCTGTCCTGTATGCGGCGGCAAGGCCCGGCGGGAAACCAATACCATGCCGCAGTGGGCCGGTTCCTGCTGGTACTATCTCCGTTACCTCGATCCCAAAAACAACGCCGCTTTTGCGGGAAAAGACGCGATCAACTACTGGGCGCCGGTGGATCTCTATGTGGGCGGAGCGGAACATGCGGTGCTGCATCTTCTCTACAGCCGTTTCTGGCACAAGGTTCTCTACGACCTGGGACTGGTAAATACGAAGGAACCTTTCCGGCGGCTTATCAACCAGGGGATGATCCTTGGCGAGGACAACCAGAAGATGAGCAAGAGCCGCGGAAATGTTGTAAACCCCGACGACATTATCCGCGATTACGGCGCGGATTCAATGCGGGTTTACGAGATGTTCATGGGGCCGCTTGAGGTAAGCAAACCCTGGATGACGGCCGGGCTTGTGGGGGTTTCACGGTTTCTGGAACGGCTCTGGAGCATAGGGGAGAAAGCCGGAAACGAAGGGGAAAGCAAAAAAGAAACGTTAAAAATCCTCCACAAGACCATCAGGAAGGTTTCCGAAGATACGGCTGCCCTCAACTTCAATACGGCAATAAGCGCAATGATGGTGTACTCAAGCGAGCTTGCCAAACTGGAGAAGGTTCCCCTTTCCCTCTGGGAGCCTTTGGTGATCATGGTTTCCGCGTATGCGCCGCACCTTGGGGAGGAACTGTGGGAAAAGCTGGGGCACGCAGAATCGGTGTCAAAAAGCTCCTGGCCTGTTTTCGATCCCGGTCTGGCAGCGGACAGCGAAAAAACAATAGTAGTACAGATTAACGGTAAGCTGCGGGACAGGTTCAGCGCGGCCGCCGGGACCGCCGCAGAGGAACTCGAAAAACAGGCGCAGGCCCTGCCTGCCGTTAAAGGCTGGCTGGAAGGCAAAACCGTAGTAAAAGTAATAACGGTGGCGGACAAGCTTGTGAACATAGTTGTAAAGTAAGGCTGCTATCAGAGTTGTTCAATAACCAACCGGGTTACCGAACAAGTCTATTAAACAGATCCGCTGTTCATGGATATGCGGCGGCGGCGTATGGCGGAGAGCCGCTCTTCGAGAGCCTCCGCGTCTTCCGCATTGATAAGGGCCTTGAATGCGTCAAGGCTTCCTTCAAACTGCTCTATGCGGCGCAGTAATTCTGTTTTGTTTTCGATAAAGAGTTCCGTCCACATGGACGCATTGAGCATGGCTATGCGGGTCAGGTCTTCAAAGCTGCCGCCGCCGAAACGGGTAATGGCGGTGTCTTCCTCGCAGTCAATCAGGGCTCCGGCTATCACATGGCAGAGCTGGCTTGTAAAGGCAATCTTTCTGTCGTGTTCCTCCGCCGTGGTTTCCGTGATGCGCCCGAAACCCATACGGTGGATAATGTTCTTTAACCAGGAAAGGTTCTCTTTCCTGTTTTGGGCAAGCGGGGTGATGATATAGTTTTTCCCCCGGAAGTTTACAAGACCCGAATTTTCAAAGCCGCCTTTTTCCGCTCCCGCCATGGGGTGGCCGGGTATAAAGTCAAGATCCCGCCGGAGCGTCTTTTCAACAGCAGTAACAATGTTTCCCTTAATTCCGGCAATGTCGGTGATAAGCGCCCCGTTTTTAAAAGCCGGCATCCAGCGTTCCAGAAAACGCAGCATTGTTGAAGGGTTAAGGCAGAGGTACACAAAATCAGCACGGGGAAACACCGTTCCCGGCGCCAGAGGCTCCGCGGCAAGGGAGTAGCCTTCGTCGATGATGCCTTCCCCCAGCGCCGCCATGATGGTTTCGCTGTCCATATCCAGGGCAATGATCCTCTCCGGCTTCAGGACTTTAAGGGCCCTGGCCATGGCGCCTCCCATGAGGCCGAGTCCGGCAACAGCAATACTGCACTCTTCGATGGGCTTCAATTAGATCTTCTTTCCTTCAAGTTCCGCATACTGACGGAGAAGCGGCATTAAGTCCGCAAAGACTGCCGGGGTAAGAGACTGTTCCCCGTCGCAGAGCGCATGTTCGGGATCATTGTGCACCTCGATGATAAGGCCGTCGGCCCCGGCGGCAATGGCAGCCTTTGACATCTGCGGCACCATCCAGGAAACGCCCGTGGCGTGGCTCGGGTCAACGATTACCGGGAGATGAGTCTTCCTTTTAAGCGCGGGAATTATGGAAAGATCGAGAACATTCCTCGTAAAGGTATCGAAACTACGGATTCCCCTTTCGCAGAGGATAACATCATCGTTTCCGCCCGCCATGATATATTCGGCCGCCATGAGGAGTTCGGTCATGGTGGAAGAAAGTCCCCGCTTGAGGAGTACGGGCCTGCGGCAGAGTCCCAGTTCCCTGAGGAGGGAGAAGTTCTGCATGTTTCTGGCTCCCACCTGTATCACGTCCACGTCTTCAAAGAGTTCCAACTGATGGATGTCCATCAGTTCCGTTACGACGGGAAGGCCCGTTTCTTTTTTTGCCTGGAGAAGAAAGTCAAGCCCTTCCGGGCCCATGCCCTGAAAGCTGTAGGGGCTGGTACGGGGTTTGAAGGCGCCGCCGCGTAGAAAACCCGCGCCCGCCTTCCTGACCGATTCGGCAAGGGAGAGAATCTGTTCCCGGCTTTCCACGGAACAAGGACCCGCAATGATGCCGAGCCTCTTTCCTCCGATAACTCCGGCAGGGCCGCCTGTCCGGGGAATGGTAATGACGGTGTCATCGGGATGGAACAGACGATTGACCCGCTTGTAAGGTTCCTGTACCCGGATCACCTTCTCTACAAGGTGATGGGCGGCAAGGGCTTCCTCATCAATGTGGGCCGTATCTCCCACAAGGCCGAGTACTATCTGTGCGGCCCCTTCCGAAAAGTTGACGGATACACCCTGTTTTTCCAGCGCCTGAACAAATTCCCGTGCCTCCTCCGGGGGGCTGTACGGCTTGAGTACAATAACCATATAAACCTCGTTTTATTTATTGATCCTGGTGACGCCGTTGAAATTGGCGGAGCGGAACCGATCCGGCAGTTTTCATGCTATTTCCTCTTTATTGTTTCAAAACCGCAGTAAGGAACCAGGGCCTTCGGCAGCTTTACCGAACCGTCCTCCTGCTGGAAGTTTTCGAGAATGGCGATGATGCCCCGGCTGACCGCAATGGCAGTACCGTTGAGCATGTGCACGAATTTATTTTTTCCGTCATCATCCTTGTAACGGACATTGAGACGCCGGGCCTGATAGTCGGTACAGTTACTGGTGGAAGTAACCTCCCCCCACTCACCGCCGCTTTGCGAGGGAAGGCTCGCCCTTCCGGGCATCCAGGCTTCAAGATCCCATTTGCGGTAGGCGGGCGCCCCCAAATCTCCGGTGCAGGTATCCACCACCCGGAAGGGGATCTCAAGACCCGTGAAAATCTCTTCCTCGACGGCCCGCAATTCTTCGTGGAGACGGCCCGAATCTTCCGGGAGGCAGTACACAAACATTTCAAGTTTGGTAAACTGGTGTACCCGGTAAAGGCCCTTGCTGAACTGGCCTGCGGCCCCGGCCTCCCGCCTGAAACAGTGGCTGAGGCCCGCCATCCTCAAGGGCAGGGCATCTTTGGAAAGTATTGTGTTGGCATGATAGCCGCCCAGCGTAATTTCCGCTGTCCCGACAAGGCAGGAGCCTTCCCCCTCCAGGGAGTAGACATTGGACTCAGGCCCGCGGGGATTAAAACCGATGCCTTCAAGGATCTCTTCCTTTGCAAGATCGGGAGTGATGAAGGGAGTAAAACCCTTCTTCTGCAGAATATCCAGCGCGTAGCGCACAAGACCCAGTTCAAGAAACACGCCTTCATTTTTCAGGTAGTAAAACTTTACCCCGGACACCTTGGTTCCCGAGTCAAAGTCGATAATGTCAAGATCCTGCCCCAGCGCAACATGATCCTTCGGCACAAAGCTGAATTTGACAGGTTCCCCGGAGCGCTTTACCTCAAGGTTATCCTTGTCCTCTTTCCCGCGCGGGGCTTCGGGGTGGGCCATGTTGGGGATTTTGCGGGCTTCGGTTTCCAGGGTTTTTTCCACGGCGGCAAGTTCCGTTTCCTCACGCGCAATCTCTTCCTTGAGGCGCTTGCCTTCCGCGATGAGGGCCTCACGGGCCTCGTTTTCCAGTTTGCCTTTCATGGCGGCGGCATTGGCGTTCCTCTGCTGCTGCAGGGCCTGCAGCCGGGTACTTAGTTCCGTGCGGCGGTTAAAAAGCTCCGCTACCGCGCCGGCGTCGGCCTTCATAAAACGGTCGGCAATGTTGGCCTTTACCGCATCCAGATTATCTACAATAAACCTATAGTCAAGCATGATCTGTCCGCCTTGGGGTTCAAAAAAAAATTATTCTGTAAATGAGTATAACATGCCGATATCATCGGGAAAAGGGGCCTTCCGGTAACATTATAAAATGAGACATTTCGGGGAACGCCGGTACGTCTATTCGTACAGTTTCAGTTCGCCTGTAATGAAGGATTCGCCTTTTGTTTTTCCTTTGGGAAGGATTATGATTGAACCTTCGGGACCGATGCCCTGCAGTATCCCTGTTACCTCTTCTGCGGTTTCCGCGGCTCCGGGGAGGAAACACACTTCTTCGCCCCTGCGGTAGAGCCGCTCCTCAAGATGGTCTTTCCAGGCGGAGCTTCCGTCCTCCAGTTCCGAGTGAAGGCGGCGGAGAATTTTTTCCAGCAGCAAAAACGGATTCGGCGCGCTCATCTCAAAGCGGCACTCCTTCAGGGCGGAGATGATGCTTACCGCCTTGTCCTGAAGTTCCGGGGGAAAGGCAGTCTGAGCCACATTCACCCCGATGCCTGTGTACACGGTTTTTCCGTCTGACTCGGAAAGTATTCCCGCGGCCTTGCGGGGGCCGGAAGGCAGGCTGATCATGATGTCGTTGGGCCACTTTACCAGAACCCTGTCTTTAAGGCGCGGGGCAAAGTCTTCCAGCGCAAGAAGCAGCGCAAGGGCGGCCCTTAGCGTAAAGGCGGCAGGGATCTTCTCTATGCGTCCGAAGCGGAGGAGGATCGTAAAGGCGAGGCTTTCTCCCGCGCTGCCTTTCCATGAGCGTGTCCTTATGCGGCCCCGGCCCGCCTCCTGAAAACCCGCGCTGATAACCGTACCGTGCGGAGCGCCTTGTGCGGCAAGGCGGCGGCTTTCGTCCATGGTGCTGCCCACCCTTTCCTCGTGCCATACCGGAGCGCCAAA
>JAIRXN010000176.1 GCA_031268245.1 Treponema sp.
CGCTGGAGCCCATAAACTGCGTCAGGGCCCGCAGCCTCCCCGGAGGCCCTGCCCCCGCGGAAGTCCGGCGCCAGATTGACGTTCTCCGCAGCCGCATGTAGTGTCCGGCCGCAAAGCCGATTACTTTGCGGCCGGATTATTTTAATGTGGTTTTTCGCAGTTTTCCGCAGGAAAACGAGAAAAACAATAAGGTAAGGCTGATTAGCCACAAGTTAATCAGCGTTACCTTAGAGCAGGTATTTTTTTAGACGTTTTACCAATTCTGCCGCGTCAACCGGTTTCCCCAGATGATCGTTCATCCCGGCGGCAAGACAGCGTTCCACATCTTCCTTGAAGACATTGGCGGTCATGGCCATGATGGGAATGGACTTTGCCTCCGGGCAGGAGAGCGCCCGAATCTTCCGGGTAGCCTCGTAGCCGTCCATCTCCGGCATGTGTATATCCATCAGGATGAGTCCGTAGCGTTCCGGATCCTCTTTGAATTTTTCGAAGGCCGCCCTGCCGTTTTCCGCGGCGTCTATCTGTATTCCGGTATCTTCCAACAGGGAATAGATAATCTCCCGGTTTATCTCCACATCTTCCGCAATGAGGATGTATTTGCCTGCAAAAATATTTTCGTTGTTATCCGATTCAGTTTCCGGGATTTCCTTTTTGATGCGGGAAAGCTGGTTATTGATGCAATCCGTCAGGGAACTGTAGAAGAGAGGCTTTGGTATAAAGCCGTCCACCTCCGATTTTCCGGTATCATCGGTGATGGTAGACCATTCGCTCGCAGAGATAAGAATTACCACTATCTGCTTTCCGTATCTGCTTTTTATCTCCCTGGCAAGTTCAATCCCGTTCATTTTGGGCATACGCCAGTCGGTAAAGACAATGTCGTAATGAGTCTCTCCGGCCGTTTCCATGAGTTTTATCGCTTCATCCCCGTCACCCGCGGTTTCGCAGTGGATCTTCATGTAAGCGGCATATTCCCTGAAGTATTCCAGCACATCCGGAGAGTCGTCCACCACGAGGATACGGAGTTTTTCCCACTTGACGGTCTCATGCGACAGATGGAACTGCTTCCCTTCCTTTACCGCGATCTCAAAGATAAAGTCGGAACCCTTACCCGGTTCACTTTCCACCCAGATCCGGCCTTCCATGAGTTCAACAAAACGTTTGGAAATAGCCAGGCCGAGCCCCGTTCCGCCGTATTTGCGGGCAATGGTTCCATCCGCCTGTTCAAAGAGATTAAAAAGCCGGCTTTTCTGTTCTTCGGAGATGCCGATGCCCGTATCAATAATATCAAAACGCAGAGTATGCCATGCCCCTTCTGCGGCAATGCGCTTGATTTTGAGGCTTATAGTCCCCTCTTCCGGGGTGAATTTGACTGCATTGGCTATCAGGTTGGTGAGTACCTGGGAGATCCGCTGCTCGTCCCCGATGATCCTCACCGGAACTTCCTGGTCAATCTTCACCACAAAATTCTGTTTCTTTTCATTAAATTTGAATTCCATGACCGCGCTTATCTTTCTAAGCATCCGTTCAAAGTCAAATTCCGCACAGGAAAGCTCAAATTTTCCCGCCTCAATCTTTGACATGTCGAGGATGTCGTTGATCACTCCCAGAAGGTGTACCGATGCATCCTCGACCTTGGAGAGACAGTACCGGATCCGTTCCATATCCTTACTGTTTTCCGCGATGGTGCTCATACCGATGATCGCATTCAGGGGGGTGCGCATCTCGTGGCTCATCCGGGACAGAAAATCGGTTTTCGCCTGGCTGGACTGTTCCGCCTGTTCCTTGGCTGCTATCAGCTCCCTTTGAAGCTTGAGTTTTTCGGTAATATCCAGAGCGATAACGGCAAAGCCCTGCTTTTTTGAGTCTGTCGTAAAACCGGAAAGGGAGAGCATCCGCTCTTCCCCATCCTTACGGCGGATGGGAAGATTCACTTCGGTGAGTCCCTTGTCCAGAATAATCTTATTGTAGTGTTCCACTATTCTTTTGTAGATCTCTTCACTAAAGAGGATGCCCGGCCCGCTTTCCATCAGTTCGTTTTTGCTGTAACCCGTTATATCCTGGGCGCCCTGATTGAGATACTTGAATTCCCCCTCCGCGGACTGCCACGCAATATAGTAGGGGGAAGCGTTGACGATGGAACTCATCCGGCGGAGTTCTTCTTCGGCCTGGCAGCGGGCCACAAGATTTGCCAGGGCGCTGGAAACAAGGCGGAGGATCTGGATATCCTCTTCACTCCAGTCCCGGCTTTTCTGGCAATCGTCAACGGTAAGCAGCCCCCAGAAATCGTTGTAGACGAAGATAGGCGTGGAAATAAAAGCCTTTACCCCCCGATCCAGTATGCGGGGGCTTATGGCGGGATCTTTGCCGGTATCGGCGCAGGCAATAAAGACATCCCCGCGGGTGATATAGGTATCGTAAGAAAAATCCCCCTTGACAAAGTCAAAAGAGCGCAGGCTGGCTTTGGCGGCATTCTGAAGAATATTGTACCATTCGTATTCAAAGTTGATTCGGTGTGTTTTCTCGTCCAGCCTGCCGGCCAGCACCCGGCTTGCCCCCATGAACATGCCGGTCATCATCAGGGCATTGTTGATCAGTGTGCCCATTTCACCCGAGGAAACAAAACTTTGTGAGATAGCAGATAAAAATTCCTGCTGTTGAAGCCGCTTTTTGAGTGTATCCTGGCTGTGCCCGCCGTATGTATCTTGCTTCACCGTCATAGCATAACAGGAAATAGGCAAAAAGTATATTGATGTGGTATGATCGTATAAGCGAGAAATGATGAACCTGCAGCTCTTGTTTTCCGGTTTCTTTTATCCTCTGGGCTTTTTTGCCCGTATTCTCAAGGGAGTCTGGGCTTTTATTTCCCGGGGACAGGCCTCTTACAAGATCCTTATCATGCAGATCCTCTTTACCTTTGTTGAGGCTCTCAGCGTGTCTTCCATGCTGGCCCTGGGAATTGGGGCCGCTGTAAATATCATCGGCATTCCCTTCCTTTCCCAGATCTCCCAGGAACACTTAATCTATATCCTGCTCGTGATCATTATCACCCGGGAACTGGGGCCCCTTTTGACTGCCTTCATTATCATAGCGCGTTCGGCAACGGCGATTGCCACCGAGATGGCCGGCATGGTGATTTCCCATGAGGTGGAAGCCTATATCTCCGTGGGCGTAGACCCAATCGAACATCTGGCCGTCCCGCGTTTTTTGGGGGTAACCATTTCCCTCTTTCTTCTCAACATCTATTTTTCCCTCTTCGGCCTGGCCGGTTCCTTTCTTGTTGCGCAGCTCTTCTATACCATGGCGCCCGAGATCTATTTCGGCAATCTGCTGGGCGCCCTGAGTCTTTCCGACGTGGTGCTTTCCATTGCAAAAAGCATCGCCTTCGGGATGATCATCTCTACGGTGGCGGTTTACAACGGGTTTAATGTTGAGCGTTCCAGCACCGAGATCCCCGTCGCCGGGCTCCGCTCGGTAGGAGGCGCCTTTGCAGGCTGTATCCTGGTGGATATAATTTTTTCGGCTGTGTTTTACATGGTTGCGTAGGCAGGAGCAGGTATGGCGGATGAAGAGAGGCAGACTGAAAGTATACTGGAGCTGAAAAACATCGGCTTTTATGCCCAGGGCAAGGAACTGATCGGGAATTTTTCCCACCGCTACACAGCAGGAAAGACGACTGCCCTTGTAGGCCCTTCCGGGGGAGGCAAGAGTACCGTGCTCAAGCTTTCCGCGGGGCTTCTCGTTCCCTCCAGGGGCGCGGTTCTTTTCAGAGGCAAGGACATTCACCTGATGAACAGGAAAGAGAATCTGGCATTCCGGCAGGAAAGCGCCGTGGTGTTTCAGGATTCGGCCCTCTGGGCAAACCAGAGCCTCTACCAGATTCTTGAGCTGCCCCTGCGGATCCATTTTCCCTCCATGTCAAAAAATGAACGGGAAGCGCGGATCAGGACGGTGGTGGAAGAAGCCGGTTACCGGCGGGAACTGGGAATTCGGCCTTCGAGCCTTTCCATGGGAGAGCAGAAGCTTATCGCCTTTGCCAGGGCCATGCTCTGCAGGCCGGAACTTCTCTTCCTCGATGAATGGACCGAATCTCTGGACGAAAACGCCTCCCAGCGGCTGGTACGGCTGATACGGGAGAGACAGGATGCGAGACACACAATCATTTTTGTCAGCCATAATGCGGGAATAATAAAGAGCCTTGCCGATACTATCCTGATGATCAGGAATGGGAATATTTTCCTGAAACTTTCCAGAGAGCAGATACGTTCAGACGCCGAAATTGCCGAATACCTGGAGAAGGGGATGGCCTCATGAAATTCAAAATCCGTTTTGCCGATAAGATTGTGGGTCTTTTTGTCATTCTGGCCGCTGCGGCCCTGATCTTCGTCATCGTCCTGCTGGGATCCAACCAGCGCTGGTTTGCAAAGAATTATTTTTTTGTTACCTATTTTGATTCCGCTTCCGGCCTTGCCAAAAACATGGATGTAAAATTCAAGGGCTTTACCATCGGCAGGGTCAGCTCCTTCGACCTTACGGAAGACGACCGGGTTAAAGTAAGGTTCTATATCTTTGACACCTACATAGACCGGGTAAGGCTTGGTTCCCTCGTGAGTGTGAGTGTAAGCCCCGTGGGACTGGGGAACCAGTTTCTTTTCTATGCGGGCATTGGAACTGAGCTTCTCAGCGAGGGGGATCTGATCCCCAGCGTTGATTCTCCCGAAGGGAAGGATCTTATTGCCCGGAAACTTGCCAATCTCCCCGAATCGACGGACAGTATCGCCATGATCCTCAACCAGGTAAACTCGGTAATGGAGAATTTGAACAGTATCAGCAAAACCCTGGACGACGCATTCAGAGGAAACGCAGAAACCTCCCTTGGAAGGACGCTGCTTGAAGTGGAACGGACGATGGGTGGCGTACAGGACATTCCCGGGACGATCAACACGACGATTGCGGATATTATGAGAGAGGTAAACCCCATACTTGCCAACCTGGAGATTCTTTCCGGGCAGTTAAGCGATCCCGACGGAACGGTGGCGTCTATACTCAATGCCGACGGAGAGGTGTACACAAATCTGGTAGCGGCCCTGAACGGAATATCGGGCATGCTCAGGAATCTGGAAAGGACCACCGCCGGCCTTCCCCGCCTGATGCCCGAAGTGGCGGCGATACTGCAGGATGTCCGGACCGCCCTGAAAACCGCAGAGGATGTGCTTACCAGCCTTACCAACAACCCCCTGCTTAAAGGCGGCGTCCCCGAACGGGTGAACCCCAGTCCCGGCGGAACTTCCCCGCGGGATTTGGAATTTTAATAGAGGACGGAACCATGCACGCTGCTATCAAAAATAGGATTGTCCGAGCTTGTTCCAAAACTCGGTTAGTTTTGGACAAGCTCTTGGAAAAACCGGTCAAAAGCCCGGTTTTTCCTTTAAATCTAAGGAAGCCGTTCCAAAAGCTGAAGTTTTGGAACGGCCTCATTCGGAAGGAAGGCTGTTTCTCCCGGTCTTCCGTGTTTGTTTTCCCGCGCCTTGCGCTGCGCCTTGTACTTGCGGCCGCCTGTCTTGCGGCCTGCAGCAGCGCTCCAAAGAGGCCCGCGGAAATATTTTCTTCCAGAAACATGGCGGAAACATATCTGGAAGTGGCAACGAAAGATACCGACAGAGGCAGTTATGACGCCGCTCTGGATACACTGGATGAAGCCCGGCGCACAGCCGTAGGCGCCGATGATCCTTCCTTGAGGATAAGAACCTCACTGCTCCGGGGGAACATTCTTTTTTACAAGGGAGATCTCAATGCGGCGGAAGCCGAATGGCGAGAGGCCCTTGCCGAAGCGGAAGCCTCCGGAGACAGGGAACTTGCCGCCCGTTCCAGGATTCACCGCAGTTGGGGAACGCTCATGGAGGCCGTCGCCCGGAAGGAAGGTCCGCAGGCAGCGCAGGCCGTGCGGGATGCCGTGAACAGGGATG
>JAIRXN010000047.1 GCA_031268245.1 Treponema sp.
CCATCCCCGGCAGAGGGGACAGGTTTCAAAGGAAATGGTGGACAAGGCGGTAGAGGAAAAGGGAATAAAGGTGAACGCCATTATCCTGCCGCAGTAACCCTTCCTGAGGCACAAGCGCCAGTACTTCCTTAGCCGGATTTCCCTTTCAGCCAGCCAAAGTCGATAAGTTTGGCGTTTTGTTTTTCATCAATATGCTTGAGCACGATGTTGGCCAGGATACGGTATTCCGGGGGCAGGGTTTCGGCGTCTTCCTCCTCGTAACGTTCCAGGAGGGCTTCAAGTCCATCCCGGGCCTGGTCATAGTTTTTCTCTTTGTAGTGGATAAAGGCAATCTCGTACTCCGCCGTACACACCAGGGTGGAATTGGTTCTGTTCCGTTCCAAAAGCGCCTGGTAATAGAGGAGGGAAAGGCCGTAACGGTTCTTGTCCGAGGCTTCCTGTCCCCGCTGAATCAGTTCCATGGCGGTCAAATCACCGGGAATTTCTGCAGGCCCGCCGGCGCAGGAAAACAGAAGCACGCTCAATAGGATAAAAAGGATGTAACACTTCATATAAATTCAGTATATCATCCTGGCTTGCATGATGCAACGATACAATGGTTCATTTTTCCGGCATCAGGAAAATTTCGTCTTTGCCGGACAGCACGCTGTGCAGTTCCCTGATGAATTCTTTGGTGTCTCCCATATCCTCATACGCATCGCATTCATCCAGATAACGGTGGAAAATGGTGAAATACCTGTAATATTTCTCTTTCCCCAGCTTCTTCTTCCACTTGCCGGCGGCGCAGTGTACCCGCAGAACATAGCTTTGCCCGTTCTCTTGCCAGAATGGAACCAGTTTGCAGTGGATACAGTTGGCGCAGTAAATTTTTCCGCTATGGAACTCCTCGTTATTCTCGATAGATGTTTCCAGAGTTTCATCCATTTATATACCGCCCTATTGACGAAAATTCATAATTATGAAAAATAACGGCTATGATGAGCTTCTTGCAAAACCTGAGCAAGTTTTGAAAGAGCCTCTGATGATTGATTATTCGTATGTTGCTTCCCGCCTCCGTTAGATCTATTCTCAAATCTATTTATACGGTAATTTAAGATACCGTTTCTTTCTTGTTCATTCTTTAGTTGTGTGAGGTTATTCCATGATTGCTGGTATTATTGGAGCGACAGGTTATGCCGGAGCCGAACTGGCAAGGCTGCTGGCAGGGCATCCAAAGCTGGAAAAACTCCTCCTCTCTTCGGTGAGGCATGAGGGGGACAGAATAGAAAATGTATACCCCAATTTTTTGGGCCGGATCTCCGCGGCTCTCCTGAAACCTGAAGAGCTAATAAATGAAGCCGATCTGGTTTTTGCGGCCCTGCCCAGCGGGGTAGGGGAAGATTTTGCAAAGGCCGCCGTTGAGCGGAAGATTCCCTTTATCGATCTTTCCGCGGATTTTCGTTTTGATGACGATGAAGAAACCTTCAGGGCCTGGTACGGGAAGGATTATGTCCACCCCGAACTGCGGAAATTTTCTGTCTACGGCCTCCCCGAGCTTAACCGGAAGCGGATCAGGGAGCTGGCCGCTGCGGGCCCCGTGATCATCGGGAATCCGGGCTGCTACCCCACGGGAGCCTCTCTGGGCCTTTTCCCCGCACTGGCAAAGGGTCTTGCCGTTTCCGGCGCGGGGCCTGTCATTGTCGATTCGGCTTCCGGCATAACCGGAGGCGGCCGGGAACCGCAGCGTTCCTATCACTTCCCCGAGTGCAGCGATTCGGTTTCCCCCTACAAGGTAGGTGTCCACCGCCATACTCCCGAGATTAGCCGGAACATGGAAATGATGGCGGGAGGGGCCGGTTCCCCTCTTGAAACGAGGTTTCATACGCCTTCCCTGGTTTTTACCCCCCATCTGGCTCCCATGAACAGGGGTATTTTGAGTACCATCTACATTCCCCTGAAAAAGGATTCAGGAATTCATGAAGGAAGACCCCGGCCTCCCGCAGCCGGGATAGAGGCCCTGGCCGCCGAGATCCGGCGCTTGTATCTTGATTTTTACCGGAATGAACCGTTTGTACGGATTCTTCCCGCGGGACTTTACGCCGCCACAAACCGCGTCAGACAGAGTAACTACTGTGATATTTCGGTTCATCCGGATCACAGCGGCTCTATGCTGATCGTTGTGAGCGCCATCGACAATATGGTTAAGGGCGCCGCGGGCCAGGCGGTACAGAACATGAATATTGTCATGGGCTTTGAAGAGGATTCGGGCCTTACGGCGATACCGGCCCTGTTTTGAGTGAAGGTGAAAGAATGACGGTACGCGAAGAGAGGGCGGCGGCGCTAAAAGGGAAAACCATCGTGGTGAAGTACGGCGGAAACGCCATGATCCATGAGGATCTCAAGGCCGTGGTTATAGAAGATGTGGTATACATTGCCGGCATGGGTATTCATGCCGTCCTGGTTCACGGCGGCGGGCCCGAAATAGAATCCATGCTGAAAAAAACCGGGAAGGAGAGCCGTTTTGTAAACGGGCTCCGCTATACCGATGAAGAAACAATGGAAATTGTACAAATGGTCCTCTGCGGAAAGGTTAACAAGGATATTGTTGCCCTTATCCAGCGGGCGGGGGGCAGGGCTCTTGGGCTGTGCGGTCTTGACGGCGCGCTGCTCAAGGCCCGCCGCATCCGTGGTGAGGATCTGGGCCTTGTGGGAGAGGTGGAAAAGGTGGAGAGCGGCATAATTCGCGGAATTCTCGATACCGGCAGTATTCCTGTGCTCTCCTCGGTGGCTTACGGTATGGGAGATGATGAAGGCCATGCCCTCAATGTCAATGCCGATACCGCCGCCGCCTTTATCGCCGCGGCCCTGGGCGCGGAAGAACTGGTACTTATGACTGATGTGCAGGGTATACTCCGGGATGTCCGGGATCAGGATTCCCTTATTAAAACCGTAAAGGCCGGGGAACTTGAAGGCTTGAAAAAACAGGGCATGGTGAACAAGGGGATGATTCCCAAAACCGATTGCTGCAGGCTTGCCCTGGAGGCCGGAGTAAAGAAAGCCCGCATCATAGACGGCAGGGTAAAACATTCGCTGTTGACCGCCCTGTTCACGGACGAATCAATCGGAACAAAGATTGAAAATTAAGGCTGTTCCAAAAGTTAAAGATTTTGGAATGGGCTTATAAGGAGATTATATGAGCGTTTTTATGAATACCTACCACAGGCTGCCGGTAACTTTTACACGGGGCGAAGGCTCCTGGCTTTTCGATGCCGAGGGGAAGAAGTATCTGGATTTTGGTTCCGGGATAGCGGTGAACTGTCTCGGACATAACTATCCGCCCCTGGTAAAGGCTGTTTCCGCTCAGGCGGCAAAACTGATCCACACCTGCAATTACTACCTGAGCGATATTTCCCTTGCCTTTGCGGAAAAACTCGTTGCCGCCTGCGCCAAAGGCGGTATGAAGAATGTGTTTCTGGCCAATTCCGGGGCGGAAGCCAACGAAGGCGCCTGCAAGATTGCCCGAAAGTATTCCCTCAAAAAATACGGCGAAGGCCGGCACCGGATTGTTACCCTCAAGGGGAGTTTTCACGGTAGAACTATTACCACCCTTGCGGCAACCGGACAGGATAAGTTTCATCAGGACTTTGGCCCCTTTACGGAAGGCTTTGTCTACATTCCCGGCGGCGACATTGACGCCCTCGATAGGGCTCTCGACAGGAACTCCGTCGCGGGGCTGCTTATGGAAGTGGTGCAGGGAGAAAGCGGCATTATTCCCCAGACCAGGGAATATGTTGAAAAAGCCGCCGCACTCTGCGCCGAAAGGGACATACTGCTCATGTTCGATGAGGTACAGTGCGGAATGGGCAGAACCGGCAGTTTTCTTGCCTATGAACAGTACGGGGTCTCAGGCGATGTAACTACCCTCGCCAAAGGTATTGCCGGGGGACTGCCCGCAGGAGCGGTGCTGGCCGGAGAGAAGGCTCAGGATGTGCTGGGCCCGGGGGATCACGGTTCCACCTTCGGGGGGAATCCCCTTGCCGCAGCAGCAGGATGCGTGGTGCTCGATACGGTGAATCACCCGGCTTTTCTTGCGGAGATCACGCGGAAGGGAAGGAAGTTCATGGATACCATCAGGGGCTGGAAACATCCCGGGCTTAAAGAAGTGCGGGGCATGGGGCTCATGATCGCATGCGATATTGAGGGCGATGCCTGGCCGGTTCTGGAAGCGGGAATTGCCGCCGCGGGAAACGGGAAACCGGGCCTGCTCTTTCTGAGCGCCGGCCCCAATACCCTCCGGTTTCTTCCGCCCTACACGATCAGCGATGCCGAGATCGAAGAGGGGCTTGAGATTCTTAAATCTCTTTTGAATCAGGCCGAATCATGAAACACAGAGTTTGTCATGGGCTTTGAGCTGTTTCTGTTTTCCTTCACCATGAGCTGTTTTACCGTCAGTCTCTATGTGACGGGCCTGCTCTGGTTTGCGGACAAGCATACCTTTCAGGTAAAAATACTGATCATGATGGGAGTGGGGATCTGTTACTGGCTGCTCTTCGATTCGATCGCCACGATCTCCCGGCCCGGGGCCTACGGTTATCTCTATATACTGCGTTCCGTGGCGCTGGTAGCCTGCCCGTGGCTGTTCTTCTGTTTTGTGATGAGCCTTAACGGTTTTGAGTTTATCGAAAAGCCCTTTAGCTCAGGAGTCATCGGCATTATTCTTATTTTTGACATTACCCTTCTTGTTACCAATCGCTTCCACAGGCTTGTCTTTGCGCGGGACGGATTCCCCCTGCCCGAATACGGCCCCCTCTTTCCCCTGCACTCGGCTCTTGCCTATGTCCCCGTCCTTCTGGGGATTTTTTTTCTTGTACGGTTCATCGTGGTAAGGAAACCCCAGCTTTGGTTCATCATCGCATTTGCCTTTATCGCCCTGACAGGGTTACTGGTAAACGTATTTTTTACCCTTCATATCCTCAGCATGACACAGGATATTGCTCCCTATACCTTCTTTGCAATATTCGTACTGATGGCAGCTTTGGTATACCGTTCCCGGCTCCTCAATTTCAAGACGGCAGCCCTTCGGAATATTTTCCAGTCGTACAAGGATGCCGTACTGATAGTCGATCTTAGAGGGATCATCTCCGACTGTAACGCTGCTTTTTCTTCCTGGTTTTATGACGCCGTTATTGAGCCGCAGCGGACGCCGATGGAATATTTTCTTTCGTATTTTGAAAAGAAGGGGGCTCTCTGGAACATGACTCCCCAGGGTATAGAGATTACCATAAAAGACAGGCAGGGAAACGACAGAACCTTTACCATAAAGAGACAGATGGTATATTCGGGCCTGCGGCTTATCGGCAATATCTTTACCTTTACCGATGTCAGCTCGTACCGTATCATGCTTAAAAAACAGGAAGAGCTGCGCATTCTTGCCGAATCCGCCTCCAGGGCCAAAAGCGCCTTCCTGGCTACCATGAGCCACGAGATCCGCACCCCACTCAACGCCATCATAGGACTCTCAAGCATTCAGCTTCAAAATAAAAAACTTCCCCAAGAGACGGTAAATGACATAAAGAAAATTTACAATTCCGGCAGCGATCTTCTCGGCATAATCAATGATATTCTCGATATTTCAAAGATCGAATCGGGCGGTTTTAAGCTTGTTCCCGTAGTCTACGATGTCGCCCAGATGATCAATACCACGATCCAGGTAAACATGGTTCGTATCGGATTAAAGCCGATAAAGCTGATACTGTCCGTGGAGGAAAGCATCCCCCGGAAACTGCGGGGCGATGAACTGAGAGTGAAGCAGATCCTGAACAATCTTCTTTCCAACGCGATTAAGTATACCAGGATAGGGGAGGTGCGGCTGGAAATTTCCTGGAAGGCCCCTGATCCGGGAGGAAAAGGGGCTCCCTGCGATATGTGCTGCAGGGTTTCCGATACGGGACAGGGGATACGGGAAGAGGATGTCCCCAGGCTTTTTGCCGAGTACAGCCAGATGAATATCCTGGAGAACCGTTATGTCGAAGGGACGGGCCTGGGCCTTTCCATCACCAGGAATCTGGTGCACCTGATGAACGGCAGTATCTCTGTTGAAAGTGAATTCGGGAAAGGCAGCGTCTTTAGTCTTACTGTTCGTCAGGAAATTGCGGACCCCAATCCCCTCGGAAAAGAAACCGCGGAGGCGCTGGAGAGCGGGAACTTCCGCAGTACCAGGGCCGAGGCGGACATGGAAATTGTGCGAACCAAAATGTCCTACGGCAAGGCGCTTGTTGTGGATGATGTTGAATTGAATCTGGATGTGGCCTCGGGTATCATGGAACCCTACGGCCTTACGGTGGAATGTGTTCAATCCGGAAAAGAGGCCGTCGAAAAGGTGCGCAGTATCGGGGAAGGAGAAAAAGGCATTCAGAAGTATGACCTTATTTTTATGGATCACATGATGCCGGGGATGGACGGGATAGAGGCTGTCCGCCGCATCCGCAACGAAATTGATACCGCTTATGCAAAAGAAGTGCCCATCATCGCACTTACCGCCAATGCCATGGCCGGCAACGAGGAACTGTTTCTTTCCAACGGTTTTACGGGTTTTATTTCCAAGCCCATAGATCTGGAAAGTCTTGACGCAGTGCTGAATAAATTTATAAGAAAAGGCGGCTGTTCCAAAACTCACCCGGGTTTTGGATAAGCTCAAAGGAGAGGAGACATGAAGAAGATTGTATTGGCTTATTCGGGAGGGCTTGACACCACGGTGATCATCCCCTGGCTCAAGGAAAACTATGACAGCGATATTGTCGCCGTCTGTGTTAATGTGGGTCAGGAGGCGGACTGGGAAAATATCAGGCAGAGGGCCCTGGATACAGGAGCCGCCGCATGTTATGTGGCGGATGTAAGAAAGGAATATGTGGAAAACTATGTGTGGCCCACGCTCAAAGCCGGCGCCGTTTACGAAGACAAGTACCTTCTGGGCACTTCCACCGCACGGCCTCTCATCGCAAAGGTGCTGGTGGAATATGCCCGCAGGGAAAAAGCCTACGCCATAGCCCACGGCGCCACCGGCAAGGGAAACGATCAGGTACGCTTTGACCTGGGGATCATGGCCTTTGCGCCGGACTTGGAAATCATCGCGCCCTGGCGCACTTGGGATATAAAAAGCCGGGAAGAGGAAATTGAGTACCTGCAAAAACGGCGCATAGCCGTGCCCTTGAAGAAGAAGCAGTCCTACAGCAGGGACGATAATCTCTGGCACATAAGCCACGAGGGTCTTGAGCTTGAAGATCCTTCAATCGAACCGGATCTGCATAACATACTCCGGATGTCGGTACCCCCCGAAAAGGCTCCCAACAAGGCGGAGTATGTGGAGATCGAATTTGAAAAAGGCATTCCTGTTGCGCTGAACGGCGTCAGGATGGACGGCGTAAGCCTGATCCTGCGCCTCAATAAAACAGGCGGCGCTCACGGTGTCGGCATTGCAGATATCGTGGAAAACCGGGTGGTGGGCATGAAGAGCCGCGGAGTCTACGAAACCCCCGGAGGCAGCATCCTGTACTATGCGCATCAGGAACTGGAGCACATCTGCCTTGACCGGCAGAGCTATGCCTTCAAGCAGCTTGTGGGTCAGAAGATGGGAGAAATAATCTATGGCGGTCTCTGGTTCAGTCCGATCCGGGAAGCCCTCTCCGCCTTCGTTGAGGAAACCCAGAAAACCGTGAGCGGGAAGGTAAGAGTAAAACTATATAAGGGCTCAATCAGTTCCGCGGGAGTGGAGAGTTCGTATTCTCTCTACAACGCCGGCATCGCCAGCTTTACCACCGGCGAACTCTACGACCATGCCGATGCCCGCGGCTTTATCAGACTCTATGGGCTGCCTACCCTGGTGCGCTCTCTCATGGCAGGAAAGAAATCCGCCGGTTCAAAGGCCGCATCAAAGATTGCCGGGGCCGAAGGGAAGAAAAAACGCGGCCGGCCGGGAAAGAATAATAAATAGAATGGAAACGGACAAAACATTGAGTGAATCTTCGCTCTCCGCCGCGCCCCCCCCGGGGGAAACCGGGAAATTCTCCGTGCTCTGGGCAGGACGTTTGGCTGAAAAGCCTCAAGCGGAAGCCTTTGCGTTTCAGTCTTCAATACGGGTAGACCGGCGGCTTGTTTTTGACGACATCGAGGGAAGCAGGAGCCATGTAATGATGCTTGGGAAGCAGGGGATCATCCCTGCCGGGACCGCCGGGCTTCTGGACGGGGAACTGATCCGCATTGCGGAGGAACTGGCCGCCGGGACACTTGATATAGACGGGGAAGCCGAGGACGTTCATTCTTTTATCGAAACCTTGCTTACACAGCGCCTGGGGGATGCCGGCCGCATGGTTCATGCCGGGAGGAGCCGGAACGATCAGGTGGCCCTGGACTTCCGCCTGTACCTTAGACGGGCCCTTGCGTTGATCCGGGATGAAATTGCGGAAACGCTGCGGGTCCTGCTGGATCTGGCGGAAGCCCACACGGAAACGGTGATGCCCGGCTACACCCACCTGCAGCGGGCCCAGCCTGTAACTCTGGGGCACTGGATCTGCGCCTGGGCTTCGGGTCTTGAACGGGATTCTTCCCGCCTTGCCGACGCTCTGAAACGGCTGGATGAGTGCCCTCTGGGTTCGGGCGCCCTGGCCGGTTCGGCCCTCTCCCTGGACAGGGAGGAGACGGCCCGTTCCCTTGGCTTTGCCCGGCCCACGCTCAACTCCATGGACAGCGTGGCGGATAGGGATTTTGCCATAGAGCTGGCCGCCGACTCCGCAATCATCGCCACTCATCTTTCCCGTTTCTGCGAGGATATTGTCATCTGGGCCAGCGAGGAATTCGGTTTTATCGATCTGGCGGAAAGCTGGAGCACGGGTTCTTCGATCATGCCCCAGAAGAAGAATCCTGATTTTGCCGAATTGATCCGCGGCAAACAGGCCAGAACCGCCGGTAACCTTATGACCCTGCTCAGCCTGCTCAAGGGCCTCCCCTATGCCTATGACAAGGATCTGCAGGAGGATAAGGAAGCCCTTTTCGACAGCCTGGACACGGTAGAGAACTGCCTGCGCATGTTCCGGGGGATGATGGGGAGCGCCCGCTTCAATGTCAAAAGAATGGAGGCCGCCTGTATCGGAGGTTTCCTTGAGGCCACCGACACCGCCGAGTACCTGGTACGCAAAGGCATGCCTTTCCGCAAGGCTCATGAAACCGCCGCCCTTATCGTGAGGGATTGCATAGATTCAGGACAGAAACGTATTGGAGATCGGAGCCTTGAACAGCTTAAAGGCCGTTCCGCTCTCTTTGAAAATGATATCTACAAGGCGCTGGAGCCCATAAACTGCGTCAGGGCCCGCAGCCTCCCCGGAGGCCCTGCCCCCGCGGAAGTCCGGCGCCAGATTGACGTTCTCCGCAGCCGCATGTAGTGTCCGGCCGCAAAGCCG
>JAIRXN010000095.1 GCA_031268245.1 Treponema sp.
CAAAGAATCTTCCTCCATACCACATGTAATTATATCACGAAAATGCGAAAATGGATCAATGGGAGCCGCGCACGAATAAAATGCCATGCATTTTATTCTAATTGCTTACGCAATAAGGAAATAACATGACCCCGTCATGTTATTTCTGCGCGGGTCCTAAACACAGGAGGCGTCATTTTGAAAAACCTGAACAGAAATCCGGCCCTGCACTTTACGTGGGCGGAAAAAGCGGAATTCAGCAGCGGCGGATTTTCTTTTGCCATTGCTCCGCCCTGCGTTGAGATTAACGGCGTTCTGCTGCATGCCCGGCCGGACTTAAGGCAAACCGAAGAAGCGGGGGTCTACCGTTACATCCTTTCCGAAAAAGCCGAAGCCCTCATGGAGCTTAGGTCTTATCCCGGTTTTGCCCGGCTTCGCTATCTGCTGAAAGGAGAGGGTGCAGAGCTTACCAAATCGAAAGGGAAGGACAACTTCTCCTACACCGGTTTTGAAATTCCGGGGGACAGCAAAATAACCGAGCTGCAGATCAATCAGTATGCCGCTACCCGGCACGCCTATCTTCCCCAGATACTGGAACGCCCCGAGGCCGAATGGCTTGGGGAACTCTCGTTTTCAGGTCCAATCCTCCTGGCGGAGTGGATTCCCGGACCGGGGAAGAAACATACGCTGCTCTGCGCCTATGAACACGGCGGCGAATACACCGATGATTTTCTTAAATTCAATTTACGGCGCAAGGATGGTGTTTTCAATGTGAGCCTGGAATGCGGCGATGGAACGTATTGTAACAAAACTTGTTTCAGCGATAAAAATCCCTATGTTACGCCCTGGTTTCAGATAGGATTCTGCGAAGGCGGCAGGGAAGACATGCTCAGGGCCTACAGAAATTTTGTGCTCCACGACATGGGCGAAACATTGTCGGCGAGAACTCCCTATATATTTTACAATACATGGAACAATCAGGAACGGAACCGGGCTTTCCGGGGACGCAAGTATCTTCAGGATATGAATACCGAAAGGATGCTTAAAGAAATTGATCTTGCCCACCGTATCGGCATTGATGTCTTTGTCATTGATACGGGATGGTATAAAAGTACCGGAGACTGGGATGTGGATCTTGACCGCTTTCCCGATGAGCTCACAGAAATACGCAGCCGTCTTGAAGCTTACGGAATGAAGCTGGGGCTCTGGTTCAATCCTTCGGCTGCCGCGGTGAGTTCCCGAATCAGCCGGGAACATCCTGAATACCGGAAACAGTTTGAAGGAAAGGATGTGAACATCGGACCTGTGTGGGAAACAGAAGAGAGTTACAGCATGTGCCTGGTAACCGGTTACGCCGATTGGCTTATCGAAAAACTGGCCGGCATAGGGGAACGTTACGGGGTTCGTTACTTCAAATGGGATGCGGTGGACATGAGAGGCTGTACGTCGCCGCATCACAATCACGGAGGGGAAGGAATAAGCGCGGAAGAGAGGGAAAAGAATTTCCGCTTCCAATGCGGCTTGTCTCTGACCCGTATCGCATCGGAACTGAGCCGGAGACTGCCGGGCGCCATTGTGGATCTCGATGTAACCGAAGGCCGCCGTTATGCGGGCCTGGGTTTTCTTGCGGCGGGAAAATTCTTCCACATGAATAACGGCCCTTATTATCACGATTTTGATATTCCCAATGCCAGGGATACCTACCGTGAAAACTGGAATGTCTTTTTTATCCCGGTTCGGCGCGCAACCATGTATGCCGTCAATCCCTCTCCTATGACGCTATTATTCCATCCCTGCTCTTCCTGACACATTTTCTCCCCGACGGCCCGTCCCGGGCCCGGCAGAATGCCCTCGCCTCCCTCTGCCTTGGGGGTAACGGAATCTGGGGGGATCTCCATTCGCTTTCAGATGCGGACATTGAGGAAATTTCTTTCTGTATCAACAGCTATAAGAAAGTTGCCCGTGATGTAACGGAAGCGTATCCTGTAGTCTCAGGTTTTACCGGCACCAGCCCGGAGATCCATGAAAAGATAAATCCGGAAACCGGCATGGGCCTTGTGGCTTTTTTTACCAGAGAGCCTGTTGATGTGGTATACTGTACCCAGGCCCTGGACATGATACCCTCCGTTTCAGGCGCCGATGAATGGGAAAAACTCGAAGGCGGCAGGGTAAAAATTTGTATGAAGTTGAAGCAGGATGATGCGCGGCTGGTATTTTTCGGATAAAATCCGCAAGGCAAATTTAAGGCAGAAGCTGATTGTTCTCATTTCGTTTACCGTGACGGTGATTCTTCTTTACTGTTTTATGGTATTCGTCATTACCAGTTACAAGAACTCAAGGAGGGATCTCGATAACTATTTACGGAACAGTTACTTTATGAAAAAAGAGCAGCTCAATTCGTATCTTTCCCGTATTGATTATACGGCGTATTCGGTTATGTTCAGCAATTGGGTACAGAGGCTCATGGTTATCGACAGGGTAGCGTCCCTGGCGGAATTCCAGGAGAATCAAAGAAATGCGATCCATTTTCTTACCAGCCTTTCCAGCGTTAACGATGATCTTTCCTTTGTGCTTCTCTCGGGCAGCGCCATGGTGTGGAGCAATAACAGCCTTCATTATAATCTTCAATATGATATAACGAAGCAGCCCTGGTTTAACGAACTTGCGAGACGGAACAAATATATTGAATACGGGAAAAGCGAACTGTTTGCCGGCCTTGGAAACCGGTGGTCTATGACATTTTATTACACCGTGATTAGCTATTATAACTTTTCTCCTCTCGGCTATCTTGCCATCAACATAACCGGGGAGAATTTAAATTTTCTGATTGCTAACTCTACCAATTCAATTGAGCATAAAACCGCCTTTCGTGCAGGTAACGGGGACGGCAGGGAAGAATGGATTGTAATTGATGACCGTGAAGGCAACACCATTCTTTCCAACATGGCCTCAACCGGGGCCAAAGACCGGCCTTCCCCTCCGGGCTCCGGCTGGTTTTCCCTAAGCGAACCCCTGATGGACGGCCGCTGGACCTTCAATGTATACATCAGGAGCACTGTTAATCCCTTCAGCGGTCTTGGAAGCCTCAATCTGATATTCCTGCTTCTCATTCCCATCATTATTCTATTTATCATGATCATTGCGGCCTTTTCCCGGTATCTTACCATTCCGATTGTGAAGTGTAAAAAAGCCATGCTGGAAATACGGAACAAAAATTTTGGCCTTACCCTGGAGAATCACTACCATGATGAAATAGGGGAGCTTATTTCCGGGTTCAATGACATGTCGGAAGATCTGGCTCTGCTTCTCAGGGAGAATGCGGAGATTAACGCTCTTCGCCGCGAAGCGGAAATAGATATGCTCCAGCAGAAAGTGAACCCTCATTTTTTGTACAATACCCTGGAAATCATCAATGCC
>JAIRXN010000036.1 GCA_031268245.1 Treponema sp.
CATATCCCCATGGAAAACGATTCCATCTACCGGATTTTTTCCATGACCAAGACCTTCACCATCGTGGCGGCCATGACCCTCTACGAAAAGGGGCTTTTCAGGCTGGCCGAACCGATTCAAGAATACCTGCCCGCCTTCAAAAATATACAGGTGGCAGAAAGTGATGAACGGGGCGCGGTCAATCTTGTCCCGGCAAGGAATCCTATAACTTTTGAACATCTGTTCACCATGACATCGGGTATCCCCTATCCGGGAGCGAACAGTTATGGCGGAAGGGTGTTCGGGGACATCCATGCGGCCATGGCCGCCGATGCGGTTCAGGGGGAATTCTGGACCACCGCCCGGCTGGTCGATGATGCCGCCGCAGTCCCCCTCTGTTTCCATCCCGGACAATACTGGCTCTACGGTTTTTCCCACGATGTTCTGGGCAGGCTGATCGAAGTTCTTTCGGGGAAATCTCTGGGCGCCTATATAAAGGAAACGATCCTTGATCCCCTGGGTCTGGAGGATACTTCCTTTTACCTTCCGCCGGAAAAACATTCCCGGCTGGTAAAACCCTATGAGTATGCCGGGGCCGAACTCACGGAAATCCGTGAATTATCCCTCCCCCCCGGTGAGAATCCGGGGCCGGAGGGACGCAGATTCAATCCGCCGGACTATGTCCTGGAGTACGGCAGGCAAATATTCCGGGCGCAGCCTCATTTTGAGAGCGGCGGAGCCGGACTGGTTTCCACGCTGGATGATATGGGAAAATATGCGCAGATGCTGCTGAACTCCGGCAGATTAGGGAACACCAGGATTCTCTCCCGCAAAACAATCGACCTGATACGAAAGAATCATGTCCGCTCTTCACAGATGAAAAATTTCGCCTTCCCGCAGATAAACGGTTATGGGTACGGCCTCGGAGTCCGCACCATGGATGATACCGCCGCCGCCGGACTCAACGGTTCTGCCGGGGAATGGGCCTGGGACGGAGCGCTGGGCACCTGGTACTGTGTCGACCCCGCAGAGGATCTGACGGCGGTTTTTATGATTCAACGGTCACCCGGGGGCCATGATGATCTGTGCAGACGTTTTGCCCAAACGGTCTATGGGGCGATAGACGACTGAGAAGGTAAAAAATTCCCGCTAACGCTGATTAGCCACAAGTTAATCAGCGTTACCCTAACATAAGCGGCGCTCCCCGGCTATTCCCCAATACCCCATTTTTTGCTATACTTCATACATGAATGCCGGCGAGTTGCGCTCAAAATACATAGAATTCTTCAAATCAAAGGGTCATGCCCAGATTCAGGGCAAATCCCTCCTTCCGGATAATGACCCTACGGTGCTTTTTACCACGGCGGGGATGCATCCTTTGGTGCCCTACCTTCTGGGGGAGGAGCATCCTGCGGGGAAACGTCTCACCGACTACCAGAAATGCATACGTACCGGGGATATTGAGGCGGTTGGGGATTCCAGCCACCTTACCTTCTTTGAGATGCTGGGGAACTGGTCTTTGGGGGACTACTTCAAGGAAGGGGCCATCGAGATGAGCTTTGAATTTCTTACCTCTCCCGCATGGCTGGGTATTCCCCTGGAAAGGCTGGGGGTTACGGTTTTTGAGGGCGCGGAAGGGGTACCCAGGGACGAAGAAAGCGCCGCCATCTGGAAGAGGCTTGGTATTCCCGAAAGCAGGATCAAATTCCGGCCCAGGGAAGACAACTGGTGGGGGCCTGCGGGAAGTACCGGTCCCTGCGGCCCGGATTCGGAGATGTTCTACGATTTCGGCAAGGAGGACTGCGGCCCGGACTGCGGTCCCGGCTGTCCCTGCGGCAAATGGCTCGAAATCTGGAACGATGTGTTCATGCAGTTCAATAAAAACGCCGAGGGGGCCTATGAGCCTCTCAGCCGGAAGTGTGTGGACACCGGTATGGGCATAGAGCGTACCGTTACTATCCTTACCGGAAAAGAATCCGTGTACGAGACTGAAATTTTTGCCCCTATCATCGGTGTGATTCTCAAGACCTCAGGCGGCGGAACTTACGGAGCAAACGAGGACAGAGACCGTTCCATCAGGATAATCGCCGATCATGTGCGCTCGGCAACCTTCATTCTGGGAGATCCCAAAGGGGTAAGCCCCTCCAATGTGGGCGCCGGTTATGTCCTGCGCCGTCTTATCCGCCGGGCGGTGCGTCACGGTTACAAGCTGGGGATCGAAGGCGCTTTTCTTTCGGTGGTGGCGGAAGCGGTTATCGCCGAATTCTCGGGGGCCTATCCCGAACTTGCGGAAAACAAAGCTTTTATCCTTGAGGAACTGGAAAAGGAAGGACTGAAATTCCTGGAAACCCTCCAGAAAGGGGAACATGAATTTGAAAAGCTCCTTCCGAATCTTCTCAAAGACCCCAGGAGGATCATGAGTGGGCGGCTGGCCTTCAAACTCTACGATACGTATGGTTTCCCCATCGAATTAACCGAAGAATTGGCCGCCGAAAACGGCATGAAGGTGAACCGGGAAGAGTTCGACGAGGCCTACAGGAAGCATCAGGAGCTTTCCCGGAGCCAGTCGGGCCAGGCATTCAAGGGCGGTCTCGGGGATCAGGGGGAGATGGCGGTCAAATACCACACTGCAACCCATCTGCTCCACAAGGCTCTCCGTATGGCGCTGGGGGATCATGTGGCTCAGAAGGGGAGTAATATAACGGCGGAACGGATGCGTTTCGACTTCTCCCATCCTGCGCCCATGACCGGGGATGAAGTCGCCACAGTCCAGGCCATTGTAAACGAGCAGATCGAAAAGGATCTCCCGGTAAGCATGGAGGTGATGGGTCTTGACGAGGCGAAAGCCGCGGGAGCCACCGCTCTTTTCGGGGAAAAGTATGAAAACCAGGTGAAGGTCTATACAATAGGCCGTTCTCCTGCGGATTTTTTTTCAAAAGAGGTCTGCGGCGGCCCCCATGTAGAGCATACCGGAATCATGGGGAAATTCAGAATTCAGAAGGAGCAGAGTTCCTCCGCCGGGGTAAGGCGTATCCGGGCGGTACTGGAATAGGATAAAATTGCTTTGGATTGTGTCTTCCCGGGGCATCGTTTGTTATTATTTTATATATAATTAGGAATGAAAATGAATATGAAACGAGCAAGTTTATGTATCGTCTTGGGGCTTCTGGTAAGCGCCCTTGCGTTTGCCCAGTCGGATCTTCAAAATGTCGCCATGGTCAACCTTGTCCGGCAGGATCCCATCACCCTCAGAATGTTGAAGAATGAAGTGTCCAGGATGGAAAAAACCATGGGCAGAACGCTTAACAACACCGAAAGGCGGCAGGTTTTGGATGTGATGATCAATGAGCGGCTTGCGCTCCAGGCGGCCGAAAGGGACAGGGTAAGCCTTTCCGAAACCGAACTCAACCAGCAACTGGATGCCTACCGTTACCAGATGGCCCAGCAAATCGGCCACGAGCCGGACGACAGGGAATTTGCCGAGCGCGTACTCCAGGGAACCGGCCTTGACATGCCCGCTTTCCGGGAATATCTGCGCCGCCAGCTTTTAACCCAGAAGTATCTGATGTCCAAGAAGCAGGACACGATCCGGGGCCTGGTCAAAGAACCTACCGACGCGGAAGTTTCCTATGAATTTGAAGTGGGAGAAACCGTTTTTGTCCAGCCGAGACTTCTCGGGTTTTCCATGATCAACGTTCCCTTCCGGCCCAATGATCAGGCGGGGAAAGCCAGGGCAAAGACCATAGCGGACCGGATCGCCGCCGAAATAGGCAGGGATGCCAGCAAATTTGACGAAACCGCCCAGCGCGGCAAGGTTCGGGGTGCGGAATTTGAAGCGGCGGACTCCAACATACTGCCCAGAAACGGGGAAACCCGGCAGATCATGGGGGATGATTTCATCAAAGTAGGCTTTAGCATGAGGCAGGGTGAAGTTTCCAGGGTTATCGAAGGTGTGCAGGGCTACCATATCATCAAGGTAACCCAGATCCTGGGGAAAAAATTTCTTGAACTCCGGGACGAATACCCCCTGGGCTCACGTTCTACCATTCAAGAATACATCAAACAGCGCATGTATCTCCAGCGGCAGCAGATTGCCGTCGAACAGGTCAGCCAGGAGCTTATAAGCGAACTGAGGGCGGGCAACAGGTCTTTTCAGGTGTTTGAGAAGAATATAGTCTGGTGAGCCTCTTGCAAAACGCGGTTAGTTTTGCCGAGGCTCTTGCAGTTTTTCGGCCTACGGCCTGCAAAACTGAAGTTTTGAAAGAACCTCTGGTAATTTAATTCATGGCATCCCGCAGGAAAGGGCGTATTCTGGCTTTCCAGGCTCTCTATGCCTGGGAATCACGCCGGGCAATTGAAAGCCAGGGAATACAGATGCAGACGCAGACGTATTCGCAAATACCGGCTTCTGTGCCCTTGGAAGAATTTCTCGATTTTTCCTGGCTGGAAGTGGAAAAACTTGCCGCCATGGACGAAGCGACACTGGGTTTTTCCCGGCTTCTCATCACCGGCACCATAGAAAATCTCAAGGGCATCGATGCCATGATCAAAAATCACCTGGAAAACTGGGATCTTTCCCGGCTTAACCGGGTGGATCTGGCTATCCTCAGAATGAGTGTCTATGCCCTCATGTTTCAGGATATGGCCCCTTCGATCATCATCAACGAAGCCATCGGCATCTCCAGAGAATTCGGTACCGATGAGTCCTACCGTTTTATTAACGGCGTGCTGGATTCCATCCGGAAAACCTTGGGAGCCGAAAAACCGTGAGAGATCCGGGGATAAAAAAGATACTCATTGTCTGTATCGCCGGACTTTCTATCGCCGTGCTGCTCCTCGGATCGCTCATCGCCCTTACCCTTTTCTCCGAAAGAGCCGGGACGGATGCGGTTCTTGTCCGGGGCGACTGGTATCAGTCACTGAGGGAGTACGATCTCCATGTTTCCCGTTCAGGCGGCAGGAACAATGAAGCTCTCTGGCGGATCCTCGACCGGCTTGAGGGGGAGGCGGACGGCATTGAAGCGCAGCTTTCCCTGCTTAAGCGGCGGCGGCAGCTTGTGACGGAGGATCCCCGGTTCCTTGAACCCTATACCGGGGCGGCCCGGAGGGCGGCGGCGGCCTTCCCCTACTCAGGCTCCCTGGCGGCGGTCGCCGCAGAATCCCTGCTTTTTGGAGCCTCGCTCGGTGAAAGAAGAAACAGCCTTGTCTCTTACGCCGCCCTCATGAGTGAAGCTTCCCTAAGCCCCCTTGTTCTGGCAATCCATGTACTCCTCGGGGATCTTTCGGACAATCAAAGGGCCGCCGGCCTCTCCGCTCTGGAAACCTTAACCGCAGCAGCCTTCTCCCGGATCGCCGCAGGCATCGAAGAAGAGGCCGGTTTTGCCGCGGATATAATTCTGCTCCGCATTCTGGCCGGAGACATTTCGGGAGCGGCAGGCCGTATTGCCTCAAACCTTACCGCCTTTAACCGGAATGCACAGGTACATACCTCAGACCCGCACGATGAAGGGACAGGGGGAATTCCCTCCTCCTTTATCCGTCTTGCGGCGGAATTTTACTACGATTTTGGCGATCCCCGCCGTTCCGCGGAACTCTTTGTACGGCTCGGCGATGAAGAAAGCCTTGCCATGGCCGCCTCCGCGCTGGCCCTCGCCGGGGACAGGAGCGGCGCCGGCAATCTCTGGAGCATCCTTGCCTCCGGAGGCCGGACGGAATTGAACACAGCGTTCCGGAACATACAGGCCCGCAGCCTCTACAACCTTGCCGCGGCGGCCCAAAGCCGGGAAGAGGAATCCCAAAAGCTCGAAGAACTTTTTACCCTTCTCCCCCTTACGGATTCACAGAATCCCGAAGCCCGCCTCCGCACATTTGCATCCATCCGCTACACCCGGCTTCTGGAAACCGGCCGGGCCCAGGCGGTGCTGGAAAGCGGCGGAGTGCAGGATTACTTAAGCGATCTGGAACTACTCCGCCGCCGATCCGAAGCATGGCCTGTAGACCGTACCGTTGCGGAAACATGGCTTCTCGTCAACCGGCATAGCGAAGAAGAGGCCCTGTACCACCGGGCTGCCTGGTATTTCAACTACCAGCGTCAGCGGGAAGAGACGGCGATCCTCCTCGAAGCCGCAAAACTTCATGGCGACTTCAACGGCTCATGGATCAGTTTCTACGAAGCCCTCTCCCTCATGGAAAGGGGAGAACTGGACAGGGCGCAAAGCCTGCTCCGTGCCGTCAGCCCCGCCGAATGGCAGGTTGAGGCCAATCTGGGCCTGAGCCTCGAAGCCCGCAGGACCCCTTCCGCCGCGCTGGAAGCCTACGAAAGAGCCGTTGGCCTGCTGAATGTGACGGAAACGGCATATACCGGAGGTCTCAAGACAAATGCCTCCCGCCTCCAGGTTCGCATTGCCCGCTGCCTCAACAGCCTTGGAAAGAGCGCCGACAGCCGCCGGGCCCTCCAATACGCCCTGGATCTCAACCCCAACAACCTGTCCGCCCGCCTGGCACTCCGCCGTTTAGATGAAGGGTTCTGAAAAAGAAAAAAAAGCTTGACCTTATGTCCCGATTTTTGTATATTACATACAGTAAAATTATCATTCAAAATTTATGGAGGATCTATATGAAAGTAAAACCCTTGGCAGACCGGGTTTTGGTCAAACTTGAGAAAAATGAGGCAAAAACCGCCGGAGGCATCATCATCCCCGATACCGCTCAGGAAAAAACCCAGCAGGGTACGATAGCGGAAGTGGGGCCGGGAACCGAAAAAGACCCTATCACGGTTAAATCGGGTCAGAAGGTAATGTACGACAAGTATGCGGGTAACCAGATCAAGATCGACGGGGTTGATTTCCTGGTTATCAAGATGTCGGACATTATCTGTGTCCTTGAATAAGGCATAGCAGCGCCTTTCTGTTTCAGATTGGGGCATTTTGACACGAAAATAACTTCTTTTTGAAGCTTTGTGTCAAAATGTCCTTTTTTTCGTGCCGGAATTCCTGTCCTGAGTCTTTTTCGGGAGGCGGACAGGGTTTTTTTGGTCATTTCATACAAATTATTCACCGTTTTGAAAAAAAATCATCATAGTATACATAAAAATTCCGTAAGATTCGATATTCTGAATATTTTGGCACGGTTCTTGCTTGATTATTGGTGTCAAGCAAACCAGGAGGTTCAAATGACCGCGACCAAAGTAAAGAAAACCCGGCAGGAAATGAAAAGTTCTGAGGAGAACATTCTTTCCATGTATCTCAACGAAATCAACAGCATTCCCCTGCTCTCCAGAGAGGAAGAGGATGAAACCGCCCGTCAGGCGGTTCAGGGTAACCAGGAAGCAAAGAACAAGCTGATCAATGCAAATCTGCGCTTTGTGGTGAATATCGCAAAGAAGTATCAGGGACAGGGACTTCCCCTTGCGGATCTTATCAGCGAAGGAAACATCGGCCTTATCAGCGCCGTTGACCGTTACGACGTAACCAAGGGCTTCCACTTTATCTCCTATGCGGTGTGGTGGATTCGTCAGTCCATTCTCAAGGCAATCTGTGAAAAAGCCAGGATGATACGGCTTCCCCTTAACCGGGCCAATGAACTGATTCAGATTGAAAAGGCCCGGAAGCTGGTTCAGGGATGTCATTCGAGTGAAATAGAGATAAAGGAAATCGCCCGGATGCTCAACATGGACAAAAGTATGGTAGTTGAACTGGTAAATATCAGCCGGGACATGGTTTCCCTGGAAAATCCCGTCAACAACAGCGACTCCTCTACGCTGGAAGAATTCATCCAGGCGGACAAGTACGAGGCCCCTGATACCAAAACCATAAAGAAGGCTCTTCAGGACGATATTAAGGATCTGCTGGGTACTTTAAGCAAAAAGGAAGCAGACATTATCCGTTTCCGTTACGGGCTTGATTCCTGTATACCCATGTCTCTCAAGGAGATTGGAGACCATTTCAATCTTACCAAGGAACGGATCAGGCAGATTGAAAAGAAGGCTCTCAAACGCCTTCAGCATCCCTCCAGGCAGTATCTTCTTGAGCCTTACGTAGCGTGAGCTGTCTTCCGGGCCGTACTTCGGTTTTTTAATTTTACCACGGATACACGGACAAAACCTGCACATTGCGGTCAAAAGTCCGTGTTTTCCGTGTTGGTAAGCCTGTAAACGGCATTCGGCCTTCTAAATTCCTTCGGTGACATTATGCAGCCACCTGCCGCTCCTGTAACGCCAGAGCCCTGCCGCAGCCTTTATCACCTCTTCCAGGTTTACGCAGATATACAGAACCCATACCGGAGCGCCGAAAACAAAACTCATAACCGAAGCCAGGGGAATTGCGACCGTCCAGAGAAAGGCCGCATCGTAGATTGCGCAGAAAACCGTGTCTCCTCCGGCCCGGCAGATGCCTATCACCATGGACATATTGAAGGCCCGGAAGGGATAGGAACAGGCGAGAATCACGAGCATTGCCCTTGCGGAAGCAAGCACACTGGCATTCACGTTGAAGATAAAGGGCAGAAGAGACGAAAGCGGTATCAGTATGAATGCGGCGGCAAAAGACACCATCGGTGCAAAGCGTATAATCCGGGCGGCATAATCCCTGGCGGCCTCCTCCTCCCGTTCCCCAATCTTCTTGCCGATAAGAACAGCCACCCCGTTTCCCAGGCCCATGAAGAAGACCCAGGTAAGCTGCGACACGGTTCCTGTTATGTTAAATGCGGCGATTGCATCGGTATGGGTTCTGGCAAAGATGATGTTCTCCACGGTGATCCCGCTTGACCATACCAGTTCATTGAGGATAACCGGAAGGCAGATCCGGATAAAACGGGACACATACGCTGAATTGAAGGCGGTCATCTCCCGGAAGCTTCCCGCCATCGCATAGCGCCTCCTGTAACTGAGAACCAGCAGCAGAATCGCCTCTACCACTCTGGCCGCCACCGTAGCCGCCGCGGCGCCGGCAACTCCCATGGCGGGAACCGGCCCAAGCCCGAAGATAAAAATATAGTTGAGCACTATATTGATGAAAAGGGCCGCGAGGGTGGTAAGCATGGGAAGCCGCATCTCTTCTATTGAACGGAGACTGAGAGTAAAAACCTGGGCAACGGCAAAAGGCGTAAACGAAAAGCTGAGAATTTTAAGATAGGCGGCCCCCGCCGCTATTACTTCAGGATCCCTGGAATAGACAGAGAGAATCGTTTCGGGAAACAGAAAACTCACAAAAGCGAAGAGGAGGCTTAGACCCAGGTTGAGAGAGAGGCAGAAACCGGTATTCTTTTTGATCCCGGCAAGATCCCGCCTGCCCCAGAACTGGGCTGTAAAGATTGAACCGCCGGAACTAACTCCGAAGAGGATGATCTGATACAGAAAGAAAAAATTGTTTGCCAGCCCCACGGCTGCGATTTCCACGGTACCAAGGCGGCCTATCATCACCGTATCTACCATGTTTACAAAGGCGTTCACCAGATTCTGCAGGGCAATGGGCATGGCAACGGCGAAAAGGGAACGGTAGAATTGTTTGTCGTTAAAGAGAGAAGACAGAGTCATCCGCCCACAATATCACAAAAGGGCCTGACAAAACAGATTAGGGCAACGCTATTAAATGACGCTAATCAGCGCTTCCTTAGGAACTGCGCAGTTCCTTAGCATTGCGAATTGAGTTCCCCGATCTCTCCGTAAATCCAGCCGCTCAGTTTGTCCGCGGCTTCCTTTAGATCCAAAAGCCGGTTTTCCGTTTCACCGCGGCGCCTGGCTTCAATCTTGCCGCCGGCAAGGTTCTTCTCGCCCAGCACCACCCGCCAGGGAATTCCCAGAAGGTCCGCATCGTTGAACTTTACACCGGGCCTTTCATTCCGGTCGTCAAGCAGCACCTCAATGCCTGCATGCTCAAGCGCAGCCGCAAGAGTATCCGCTGCGGTTTTTACCGTTCCTTCATATTTGATGGGGACTATGATCGCATGGTAAGGGGCCACGGCGGCGGGCCAGATGATCCCCGCATCATCGTGGTGTTCTTCGATAATACTCGCCAGGGTACGGTCAAGGCCGATGCCGTAACAGCCCATGGTAGGAATCCTGCTCTTTCCTTCTTCGTCCAAATAGCTTACGTTCATGGACCTGGTATATTTATTGCCCAGCTTGAAAATATGCCCCAGTTCATTGCCCTTCTTTTCGTAGAGTTCCCCGCCGCAGGCAGGACAGCGGTCTCCGGCCCTGACGGTACGGACATCGGCAATAAGCCATGCTTCAAAATCCCGGCCATACGCGGCATGCTGATAGTGGAGATCCTTTTCAAGCGCGCCTGTAACCGCGTCATTCATACCGGTAACGGTAAAGTCCGCGATGACAGGCACGGTCGTGAGGCGCACAGGCCCGGCAAAACCGACAGGGGCGCCGGTAATGCGCTGCACATCGGCATCTGCGGCAAGCATCACCTCCGAAGCCTTGAGGGTCGCGGCAAGTTTTATCTCGTTTACATCAAGGTCTCCCCGGATTGCCACGGCAAAGAGGACTTCAGGATACGATGCGGGAGCGCCGGGAGCAGTCTTCTGCTGTTTCAGGCTGCCGCAGCCCGGCGCGCCGGAAAGGTCAAGCTCGACATTCAGGGCCCGGTAGATCAGGGTTTTGATGAAACTCTTTGCATCGGTTTTGAGGAAGCTGCAGAGTTCCTCGATCGTCTTGACTTCCGGAGTGGCGATTTTTTCTATGGGGGGAGTCCGGGAAGCGGCTTCCTTTGCCGGCTCGATGTCGAAGCGGGGACTGTAATCCGGTTTACATTCGGCCTTTTCCACATTGGCGGAATAATCGCAGAGCCTGCACAGGAGGAGGGTATTGTCCCCAACTTCACTCTCCACCATAAATTCTTCGGAGCCTGTACCGCCCATGGCCCCGGAGTCCGCCTTGACAGGGATTACCGTAAGGCCGCAGCGCTTGAAGATCCGGCGGTAAGCCCTGCCCTGGGCCTGATAATGCTCATCGAGACTCTCTTCGCCGGTATGGTAGGAATACGCATCCTTCATCACAAATTCCCGGCCCCGCATCACCCCGTAACGGGGGCGGATCTCGTCCCGGTACTTGGTGTTTATCTGGTAAAGCGAAAGGGGGAGCTGGCGGTAACTGGAAAGTTCATCCCGGACAACGCTGGTAAAAGCCTCTTCCGCGGTTGGGGACACAACAAGATCAAGGCCCAGCCGGTTCTTGAGACGGAGTAGCGCCTCGCCCATGGAGTCCCAGCGGCCCGATTCCTTCCAGAGTTCGCCGGGCACCACCACGGTGGGTTTAATCTCCAGGGAACCGATGGCGTTCATCTCTTCCCGGATAATCTGTTCGACCTTGCGGAAGGAACGCAGCCCCAGAGGGAGGTAGGCAAAGAGACCGTTACCGAGCTTGCGGATCATGCCGGAGCGGAACATCAGCCGGTGGCTGACGATAACTGCATCCGAGGGAACTTCCCTCAGAGTCGGAATAAAGGCTTGACTGTACTTCATGAGGAGATGCTAGCATAAAAGGGTTGAAAAAACAACGATGGCCGCGTCCTGACATTAAGCCGGTCAGCCCCGCTCTCCTGAGAGGATTTTGAGTTCCTGGATCTCCTTCATCAGCCTGGTGTCGTCCATCTGGAAACGTTTGGGAACCATCCGTTTGGAGGTACACTCCCGGACGGCTACCAGATTCTGTAAACGGATCTCGTGGGGATAGGCGGGCGGGTTGTAGTTTTCCATCACCTCTTCCATGTCTTCCCGGCTGATAAAGGTGTGGTTTTCCAGAATGGCCTTCTGCTTGGCCCGCACCAGCAGGGCTTCAAGGTCTGCGCCGCTCATCTCGTAGTGATGCCTGCGGAACAGTTCTGTAATGGAAAATTTGTGTACCTGGAGTTTGTTCTTCTTTACCAGGGTATTGAAGAGAGCCACTTTTTCTTCATCGGTTTCCGGGTAAAAGAGGGCAAGATGTTCCTCCGCCCGGCCCTGGCGTTTCAGATCGATGGGAATAAGGTCGGGCCGGCAGGTGATGAGGAACCAGATGATCCGCCCGCGGTACTCGGTATTCCCCATAAAGCTGGTAATCTGGGCAAAGACCCGGTTACTCACCCCCGAATCCCCCTCCTGATCCCGGTCTCCCAGGAAAGCGTCCGCCTCATCAATCATCACCGCCACGGGGGCCATGGACTTGAGGATATTGAGTGCCCGTTCCAGGTTGGATTCAGTTGCCCCCTGCCATTTCGAGCGGAAGTTACGGAATTTCACCATGGGAATGCCGATCTCCCCGGCAAAGGCGCTGACCATAAAACTCTTTCCCGTACCCACGGGCCCGGCAATCAGGTAGCCCATGGGAAGTACATCCAACTGCCCGTGTTTGATAGCCTTGGCGGCGTTCTTGAACTGCCTCTTTACATACTCATGCCCGGAAACATCATCCAGGGTAAAACCGGTCTCCATAAATTCAAGGAGACCCGCCGCTTCATTCTCGATCATCAGCTTTTTGGTCCGCCTCAGGTAATCCAGCGTAAGGGCCTGGCCTTCCTCCTCCCGTTCCATGAGCATCTGGTTGAGGTGCATCAGATTAAGGCCGCTGGTCATTGCCGCAACCTGCTGGGGAAAGAGCCCCTTCTCCAGGGGAAGCCGCCCCTCCTGCTGCCTTGAAACCAGAAAACTTTCCCTGGTCTCTTCATCGGGGAAGGGAACTCCTACCTTCACAGTGGAAGGAGAATTAACCAGGCGGGAAGAAAGATCGGAAAGGTTTTCCGTAAGGAGGATGACGGATATGTCGCCATCGGTAAAGATAGGGTTATTGGCCCAGCGGCTCAGGGTAACAAAACAGAACCGATCCTCCTCGGAAAGCCGGATCAGCTCTCCTGTCGGGGCGATGGTTTCCGCATAGTCGATAATAAGCACCATGCGGCATTCTCCGTCCCGGTTATCCTTGGGAATCCTGAGGAGGAAATATTTTTCAAGGTGGGTAAAACTTTTTGTAGGATCGGTAGAGAAAAGATCCGCAGGATCGGCCTCGGGGAAACAGCGGCTCATCACGGAAACATAGTCCTTCTCCATTTCAGCGGTACAGAAACTTATCCCGGAAGACCGGTCATAAAAGACAATGATGTGCCGGTTGCCGAAGAGCACCTCGGAAATGTAGTCCTGTACCCTGGCAAAGATAAACTCTCCTTCGTTCTGTTCATGGGGAAGATAGTCCCGTATATTCCCGTGCAGTATATAGAGATTAGCGGTTTTGGAACCATATTTGTTTGCCAGTTCTTCGGCCCAGACAGGCAGATTGTCGATGAATTCCTTATATTTGCGAATATATCCTTTCATATCCCCCTCCCCCGCTAGTGGACGTGTTCAACAAGCCGGCTGGCCGTTTCGCACGTCTTGCATCCGCCTACTTTTTTTCGGGCAGCAGACTTGAAAGATACCCGGTAAGCTCTTCGCCGTAACTGTCGCCGATCTTCTTTTCCGCGGCGCTTAATGCCCTGTTTTCCGCCTGCTCTACGGAAACATGGCCTGAACGATCTCCGATATTCCAGGGCAGTAACACTGTTCCGTTGTCGGCAAGATTGGCGTCGATATTGTAACGGACAAATTTATTTGTCTGTCCCGGATACTCCGCCGGTTCCAGGACACAGTTTACATCCAGGACATAACGGGAACCGCTCTGCCCGGTTCTGAAACCCTGCTTACTTAAAACCTGGGAAAAGGCGCTTTTTATTCTGTTGTTTCTGTCTCCCGAAACATTGACATAGATGGGGATGTTTTTGGTTATCTCCGCCGCGGCCAGACGGTACTCATTGCCCGGCTTGAGGGTTTTAAGATCCACGCCGGAACCTTCCGCCCCCACATAGGAAAGCACGGAGGCATAACTGCTGTTCATGTCCGCAATGGCCGCGGCAAGCCGGTAGCGGGAATATGCGTCAAGACTGTTTTGTTCCGCGGCTGTCATGGCGGTGAGTCCTTCGATGATGTCCTGGTTTGTCTTGATGAGGCTTCCGTAACTCTCCCGGGCCGCGGTTTTTTCCAGCGCCGCTACCGCATGGTAGGTACTCTTGCCGTCGAACCAGTGATCCTTGATTTCCGCGCCCAGGAGGGTATCAAGGGAATTACTGATGCTCACCGTGCTGGTTACATCGGTCCCGCCGGCCCATGACCGGAGGGAGCCGCTCCGGGCCGCTTCCGTATAGGTTTCCACCACCCTCTGATCGGCATGAATATTTTGCCCGAAGCGGGAAACAAGGTTTGCAAACGCATTTTTCTCCGCGGCAGTCCTGTCGCTCCCGTAACCTGCGGCGCTTACATACTGTGAAGCACTGTAAACCCTGTCCGGACTGCGTACCCAGAGAGGCTCCTCGCCCGGTTTTACCGTCCCCGTGGAAGACGGGACCGGTCCTGTGTTTCCGCCGCCGTCCATGGCGGCCAGGGCCGAAGATGCGGCAGCCTCGGCAGAAGCGCCGTTGTCTCCGCCGGAAGGAGGCGGCGCACCGGCGCAGCCGGCCCATAACAGTATTACTGCCAACGCCAAAAGCGTCTTGGGCTTCCTGCAAAACCCGGCTGGTGCGGACCTGCCGTCCGTTGCAGAAGCTCTTTTTATTGCAGACATATTGCCTCCGTCAAATTTAATTGATTCCTGAGAACGATCACGTTTTCATACCGGGAACGTGCGACAATCCCGCCGGACGGATCAAGAAAATTCACCGTAAAGGAATAAAGCCCGGGGAGCAAATTTATCCCGCAGATCCAGGCCTTGCCGGGAAAGTAACGGGAGACCCTCAAATCCGCCTGTTCGCTGGCTTCCGCATAGATCCTATTGGTAAGACCCAAAATGCTGAACACAAGACTCGCTACGCCATCCTCCGTCTTATCCGCCGCCGCATCCCATGCGTAACTTGCAAGAGATTTTGCAATCGCCCGGACTATGGTCTTCATATAGATCATATTTTCTTTTGCCTTAAAGGTCTCCCTGGCTACCGCTTCAATATCTTCGAGGAGTTCAAACCTCTCCCGTCTTCCGTCATCCAGCACTATCTCCACCGCCTTGATACGGGAAGGCCTGTATACCATCCTGGGCAGGGATATCTTGACATAATTCGTCAATCCTATGGGGATTCTCAGGGTAACTGCCTCTTTTACCGGGGAAAAGCCGGTAAAGGCAATGACATTGAGCCGTGCATGGCCCTGGGGTATCTCAAGTTCTCCGTCCACCGATGCCGGTATGGGGTAATTGTACACCGAAGGCGAATTGGCAAAGGCCAGTTTAAGCCCTTCCAGATCGATCCGCGCATCGTCAAAAAGCCTTTCTCCCCGGTAAAAGAGAAGTCCCAGATAGCGGGCTAGGGCGGAATCGGAAAACTGCATGTTTCCAATATCCGAAGGGGGAATCTCGGTTCCGTTTTCAAGGGCATAGCGCTGCAGATTGCTTACCGCGGTTCCGTACTTGGTAGAAAGGTAACTGATCTTGTTATTCATCCGCCGGATCTCCACCAGAGCGCCCTCCGTGTCCCCCTGGCGGTAATAATTGAGCGCATTAAAAGTATTTATGTAGATGTCTTCGTAGTCTTCACCGTCATATTCCCTGACATTGTCGTTTACAAGAAAGGTTCCAATCTCCTGAGTAATGCTCTTTGCGTAAGCCTCTTCAATGGCCCGCTCCCCGGTCTGCAGAAGTTCTATGGACTCCCCGGTGAGACCGGCATAATGTATCAGCATTCCCTTGTCCAGATAGTAGAGCGGTTTATCAATATTCCTGTAAAATTTCTTTTTGTGTTCTTCCAGGTTGTCCGCGGCTTCAAGAAACTGTTCCCGTTCAGCCAGTTCATCTACACGGCGCTGGGGTGCGGAAGAGCAGGAATTTAAGAGAAGAAGCAGAATTAGTACCGGTGCGGCCTGTTTTTTTATCTTCACCGTTCCTGCCCCTCTACCGTGCTACCACTTTGCCGAAGGATTAACCACAGTCTTGTTGATATCCGTATTCATGCCGCTCCAGACCCGCTCATTGGTTTCTATGTCGGTAAGCTCCGCCCGTACCAGGTATGAACGGCTGGTTCGGTTTCCCGCCCGGTCAACACTGCTCTTCACCGAACCTGTCAGTATGTAGTCCGCCGCAGTCTCCATCCCCAGTTCCGGGGCGGTCGCCTCACTGGAATTGTAGAGCTGATCCTGCCGCTCCGCCCGGAGCTGTTCACGGGCCTCTCCTCCTTCCACAAAACGGAAGATCCCTGAATTGTCCAGCGTTATCTCCATGGTGGAAGAAATAATGGAAGTATTGATGTGTTCGTCACTTTCATTCCTGAAAGTTCC
>JAIRXN010000175.1 GCA_031268245.1 Treponema sp.
GTGAGATAAGAGATGCGGCTTATCTCCACAGCCCCAAGGCTTTCAAGGTGATCCGTATGAACCTGGCAGTCGATAAAGGCAATATCATCTTCAAAGAGACGGCGGGCCAGGCTGATAAAGGCCGCTTTGGAGGCATTCGGCTTTTCGGAAAACATGGATTCCCCAAAAAAACATCTCCCCAGCCTGATGCCGTAACAGCCTCCGGCAAGGCCGCCGCCAAGCCGTGCTTCTGCGGAATGAGCATAACCCAGTCTGTGCAGTTCCGTGTAGCCTTCGATTATATCTTTTGTAATCCAGGTGCCGCCATGGCCCGGCCTCTCTATTTCCGAACAGGCCCGTATCACCGCGGGGAAGTCCCTGTCAAAACTGATTTCGTATTTTTTTTGCCTGAGAAGCTTCTTCATGGATTGTGATACATGGAGGCCGCCCGGATACATTATAAAGCGGGGATCGGGGGACTGCCAGAGCAGCGGATCTTCCGGGTTGTACCAGGGGAAAATTCCCTGCTCATACGCGGAAAGGAGCATTCCCGGCGAAAGGTTTCCCCCCACCGCAATGATGCTGTCACCCCAGTTTTCCGGGGGAGGGAAGGCGTAACGATCCGAGCCCGTGATATAGGGAAATTCAGGATCGGGGCCTGTTGTCATACTCGATCGGCCTGTCAGGCCGTTACATTTTCCAGAATATCGATCCTGTATTCTCCGTCACGGTAATCCGCCCGGGCGGCGCCCCCTTCACTCAGGGAACCGAAGAGTACCTCGTCCACAAAGAAACTTTTGATTTTCTCTTCTACAAGACGCCCCACATTACGGGCGCCGAATTCCCTGGAGTAACCTTCGGCGGCAAGCTGTTCAACGCAGGTATCGCTCAGTTCCAGTCTGACATGTTTTTCCGCAAGCTGGGCGCCGAATGCGTCCAATTCCTTGCGGACGATGTTGACCATTATTTCTTTTGACAGATGACCGAAACGGACAACCGAATCAAGACGGTTGCGGAATTCCGGGGTAAAGAGTTTTTCAACCGCCCCGTCAACCGCCGATTCATCGAGAATCCGTTCCCCGAAACCGATAAGATTCTTCCCTATGTCCCTGGCCCCGGCATTACTGGTCATGATAAGAACAATATTTCTAAAATCCGCCTTGCGTCCGTTATTGTCGGTCAGCGTCGCATAGTCCATGATCTGGAGAAGTATGTTATAAATATCCGGATGAGCCTTCTCAATTTCGTCGAGAAGCACTACACCATGCGGCTGCTTGCGGACAATATCGGTGAGGAGGCCCCCGTCTTCATACCCGACATAGCCGGGAGGCGAGCCAATCAAACGGGATACGGTATGCTTCTCCTGGTACTCACTCATGTCGAAACGGTGCATGGGGACTCCCAAAATATCCGCCAGGCTCCGGGCAAGTTCCGTCTTGCCGACCCCCGTAGGCCCTACAAAGAGGAAATTTGCCACCGGTTTGTTATCGGCCCGGAAACCCGCCCGGCTGCGCTTTACCGCCTTAACCACGGCGCTTACCGCCTCATCCTGGCCGAAGATGCGCCTGCGCAGCTTCTCTTCAAGCCCCTTGAGCCTGTCTTTTTCGCTTTCACCCACGGAACGTTCCGGGATGCGGGCAATTTTTGCCACCACGGACTCTATCAGAGGCAGCCCTATGTCTATTATCTCGACAGAACCTTCCTGCACCGACTCTTCGGTCTGCGGCGCATCCTTCAGTTCGCCTTCCGTATTCTCACCGTTTTTCTCTTTCTTGTACGCTTCAATCCGGGCGCAGGCGCCCGCCTCATCTATCACATCAATGGCCTTGTCGGGAAGCCGCCGTTCGGTAATGTACTGGGCGGCAAGCTTTACCGCTCCTTCCACCGCATCATCGCTGTAGCGAACCTTGTGGTACGCTTCATACTTGGTTTTAAGCCCCTTAAGAATCTCTATCGCGTCGCTTTCCGTAGGCTCATTGATATCGATTTTCTGAAAACGCCGGGAAAGAGCCCGGTCTTTATCAAAGAATTTGCTGTATTCTTCATGCGTGGTACTGCCGATGCAGCGGATCTTCCCGCTTGTAAGCGCCGGTTTGAGCAGGTTTGAAGCGTCCAAAGCGCCCCCGGAAACCGAGCCCGCCCCTACCAGGGTATGTATTTCGTCAATAAAGAGGATGGCCTTTTCCTTTTTTAGAATTTCCTCGATTACCCGCTTGATCCGTTCTTCAAAATCCCCCCGGTATTTGGTTCCCGCAACCAGAGCGCCCATATCCAGGCAATAGATGGCAAAATTCCTGAGTGCGGGCGGGACATCCCCCGCCACGATACGCTGGGCAAGTCCTTCGGTAATGGCCGTTTTTCCCACCCCCGAATCCCCCACATGCACCGGATTGTTCTTGAGCCGCCTGCAGAGCACCTGCACCGTCCTTTCCAGTTCCGCATCCCGGCCGATAACCGGCTCCAGCTTTCCTTCCCGTGCAAGACCGGTCAACTCGGTGGCAAAACGCTCAAGGGCGCTCTTCTTGCCGGCCTTTGCCTTTTGTCCGTCGGCAGCCTCATCTTCGGCGGTCCCTTCCTTGATGCCCTCATTATCGCCGGGACGGCCGGTTTTCTGGAAACCGAAAGGCTCATCCCTCACGTCCCCTCCATGGGAAAGCACATTGAGCAGATCGTAACGGCTTACACCGGCCTTCTGGAGGTAGTAACCGGCATAGCTTCGTTCTTCATCAAAGAGGGAAACGAGAATATCGGCCACATCAAGCATCTGCTTTTGGGCCGACTGGCTCTGCATTACCGCCCGTTCTATGACACTCTGGAAACCCGCGGTCTGGGCAGGTTCCTGATCGACGGCAAGGGGGACCTTCTGTTCAAAAAAGTTCTCCATGCCGGATTTAATCTGTTCAAGATTTGCCCCGCATGCGGCAAGTACATCCTGAACATCATTGAAAGCGAGTGCAGCGAACAGTATATGTTCCGGAGTCAGATATTCATGCTTACGCAGTTTAGCTTCATTATAAGCGGCATTGATAATCGCCTGTACATGGCCCGATATCTTCATTTTTTTACTCTCCATAAAAAACCACTACACAGTATAATATAATCATTTCATGCTTCTTCTACTATACAACGGAGCGGAAATTCATATTTTTTTGCGATTTCATGGACTTGCCGGGCCTTTGTTACCGCAATATCGTAGGTATAGATCCCGGCTGTCCCCTTGCCCCGGCGGTGTACGTCCAGCATGAGCCTGGTTGCATCCTCAAAACTCTTCTGGAAGATCAGCATGAGGATCTCGACGACAAATTCCCTGGTGGTATAGTTATCGTTGAGAAGAATAACCCGGTATTCTTCCGGTTTCTTGAGTTTTTCTGTGGTACGTTCGGCTAATTCGGCGCCGTCCCCTGCAAAAATCGGCATAGAATCTCCGGGATGCCTCATTTTAAAATGTTACCGAAAGGCATAGATGCATCTCTTGCTTTTCAATCTTTTGCTATATACTATACATCATGCGAATCTTGTCCTGGAATGTCAACGGAATACGGGCTGTTCAAAAACGGGGCTTTGCCTCCTGGCTGCGGGAAGAATCCCCGGATATGCTCTGTATTCAGGAAACCAAAGCCCGGCCCGAACAGCTTGATGAAGAACTCATCAAACCTGTGGACAAAAAAGGAAAAACATACCTTTCTTATTGGGCCAACGCCGCAAAGGCAGGCTACTCCGGGGTTGCCATTTATAGTAAAGAACAGCCGCTCAGCATAAAACCCTTAGGGATCCCCGAATTTGATGATGAGGGGAGGGCGCTTCAGGCTGAATTTAAGGATTTTACCCTCATTTCCGCCTATTTTCCCAATTCCCAGGACAAGGGCGTCCGGCTTCCCTACAAGCTGGATTTTTGCGGCGCCATACTAAAGCTCTGTAACGGATTTGTCAAAAAAGGCCGGCATTTCGTACTCTGCGGAGACTACAACATTGCCCATACACCCATCGATATTGCCCGGCCGAAGGAAAACGAAGGAAACGCCGGCTACCTGCCCGAGGAGAGGGCCTGGATGGACAGCTTTACCGCCGCGGGACATGTGGATACTTTCCGGCATTTCCACCCCGGCGAAGCAGGGCATTACAGTTGGTGGAGCTACCGGGCAGGGGCCAGGGAGCGGAATGTAGGCTGGCGTCTCGATTACCACTGCACGGACAAGGCTTTTTTACCCATGGTGAAACGTTCCATTATCCGGCCGGATGTCGAAGGCTCCGACCATTGCCCCGTGGAGCTGGAATTATGAGGATAAAGTACAACGCTCCCACGGTATTGACCTTTGCCTTTGTCAGTGCGGCGGTGCTCCTCCTGTCCTACATCATGCCGGGTTTTGCCGAATACTGGTTCATGGTTCCCGGCAGGGGAGGCTTCAGATTGGGGAACCCGCGCTGCTGGATAACCCTTGTTACCCATGCGGCAGGCCATGCCAACTGGGCCCACCTGCTCTCCAATTTTTCCTTTATCCTCCTCATCGGGCCCATCCTGGAGGAGATCTATGGTTCCCGGCCCCTCCTCGTGATGATCCTCATCACCGCACTGGTTACAGGCGTGCTCAATACGATCTTTTTCTCCACCGCCCTGATGGGCGCCAGCGGAGTGGTCTTTATGATGATCCTCCTGGCGAGCTTTACCAACTTTAGCAGGGGGGAAATCCCCCTTACTTTTATCCTGGTTCTGATCCTCTATCTGGGCCGGGAACTGTTCAACTCTTTTTCTTCCAACAACATCTCTGAATTCGCCCACATTGCCGGCGGCTTCTGCGGGAGCCTCTTCGGGTTTTTCAGAACTCCCAGGGCGTGATGTAAAGGCAGCCGG
>JAIRXN010000222.1 GCA_031268245.1 Treponema sp.
GAAGATGGCAAACGGAACGGCGACATTTGAGGAAGTGTTCACGGAGGCGGGGATAATCCCCCAATGGATTGAACAAGGCATTGAACGGGGCGAAGAGAAGAAAGCCCTTACGATAGCGCGGAATCTTCTGGCAAAGGGATGGGCCGCGGAAGATGTTGCTGAAACGACCGGTCTATCCATTGAAAGAGTCCGTTCCCTTGTTCTTCATTAATGAAAAAACTTCCTCCTCTCTATCTTATTGATGCCTACGGACTTATCTACCGTTCGTATTTTGCGTTTCTCACCCACCCCTTAAGGAATTCCGGGGGAAAAATATAAGCGCCCTCTTCGGTTTTATGCGAACCCTGGTGAGTCTTCTGGATGAGGGGGCTCCGGCGGCGGGCGGCGCTGTTCAACCCGGTCACACAAGCGGGAGATGGATGAAGCGCGGGAGCGGCTCTTGAAACTGGCGGCACAAAAGGGTATCACTGGAGAAACCGCTTGAACGGTTCGGCTAGATTTTTTTAATTTTGGCACACACTTTTTTCACTTAGATTTTATTTTGGCGCAACACGGCCGGATGCCAATATGCCGTCGATGGGAAAAAATTGGGGGAAATGGACTCATAACCTGAGAGACTTGGCGGATTCCCCGGGTTTGATCTTTTGTCAGTCTCATAAAACCCTCTGTCTCAGAGCAGGCTTTCCAGTTCATCCACGATGGCGCCGAAGACACGGCAGGCGGCTTCCACAGGCTCGGGGGTGGACATGTCTACACCGGCCGCCTTGAGGGAATCGATGGGGAAGCGGGAACCGCCGCTCTTGAGGAAGGCAAAGTAGTCCTCTCTTTCCTGCTGTCCGCCGGAAAGTACCCGTTCCGCCAGAGCCAGGGCCGCAGAAACCCCTGTGGAGTACTTGTACACATAGAAGGCCCGGTAAAAATGAGGGATGCGGAGGCCCTCGAGGTCGCTGTTTTCTTCAAACACCATCCCGGGGCCGAAATACTTTTCCAACAGCTTGCGGTATTCGCTGCGGAGTACATCCACCGTGAGCGGCTCGCCTGCCTCTTCAAGCTGATGTGTTATTTTTTCGTATTCGGCAAACATGGTCTGCCGGTACAGGGTAGACAGGAGGTCGTCGGCCCTCTTGTTCACCAGCCATGCGCGGAGTTCCTGTGAACTGAGTTCTTGCGAACTCTGTGATTTCAAAAGATAACGGAAGAGCAGCTCTTCGTTGAAGGTACTGGCGACTTCAGCCTCGAAGATCGTGTAGCCGTAGTGCATGAAGGGGTTGCTCCGCGCCGAGTACCAGGAATGCATGGAGTGTCCTCCTTCATGGGCCATGGTAAACACATCCCGAAGTGAGTCTTCCTTGTAGTTCATGAGGATATAGGGCTCTCCTGTGTAGGAGCCTGCCGAAAAGGCCCCGGAACGCTTGCCCTTGTTTTCATAGCGGTCTGCCCAGCGGCCCAGGAGCCCCGAGCGGAGGGTGTCAACATATTCGGGCCCCAGAGGGGAGAGGGCCTCCGAGACCATGTTTACCGCTTCCTCCCAGCTTGTCTTCTGAGCCTGTTTCTCCGTGAGAGGGGCATAGACATCGTAGTGCCTCAGGCACGGCACGGCCAGCTTCTTCCTCCGCAGGGCATAGTAACGGTGCAGGGGCTCAAGGTTGGCGCTTATCGAAGAGATGAGGTTGTCGTAGACTTCCTCACCCACATTATCATGGAAGAGGGCGGCGGCCCTGGCCGAAGGGTAATTCCTCGTTCTGGCCCGGATCACATCCTGTTTGACGGAGCCCGAATAGAGAGAGGCCAGAGTGTGCCGATGGGCTTCAAAGACACTGTAAAACCTGGTATAGGCATCTCTGCGGAGGGAACGATCCTGGGACTCCATAAAAACCGTCCAGGTAGACTGAGAAAGCGGTTTTGGGCCGTCCGGGGTATCCAGGGTTCCGAAATTCATGTCCACATTGGTGAGCACGGAGAAGGCTTCATTGGAAATTCCCTCTCCTTCGGCATGGAGAGCGATGATCCGCTCCTCCTTTTCCCCCAGAATGTGAGGCTTGTAGCGGAGCAGACGTTTCAGGTAGATAAGGTATTCGGCAGGAATCTTCGTTTCCTGTTCGCTTGAATCTTCAGGATTTTCAGGCCGGGGAGGATTGAGATAAGCATTCATGACTTCATCGGGAATAGCCTGGATCTCCGGGGCCGCCCATGCGCCTGCCGTCTGAGCCCTGGCCGCGGCCATGGTGAATTTCCCCGTCATGGTACGGGCGGCGCTGTCCCCCTCATCCTCAGTCTGCCTTAGATCGCTGTAGTAGGCGAGTTTTTCCTCAAGAATGCCGAAGTCCCGGGCAAAGTCAAGATAAGCGGCGAGATTTTCGGCGCTTTTACCCAGAGTCCCCCGGAAACCGGGAATCTTTTCCGTCAACGTTTCATATTCCTTCAGGGCGGAGTACCAGGAAGCGTCATCGGGGAAGAGTTTTGAAAGATCCCAGGTATCTTCTTTTTTTACTTCGGAGCGGGAAGGGATTGTATCGCTCATCTGTTACCTCCGGTGTCATCATAAAGGTTTTTTCTTTTTATCTCAATGACATGCACGTGGGCAAAGCACAGGAATTCTCATTTTTTTATCGATCACGGTACGGGTATTGTGATAGGCGAAACCATTTGTTACCAAGCCAGCGCCCGAAAAAACCAGGGTCAGCGTTAAAAATCCGGAATTCCGGTACAAGTCCGATGAGTATTCCTCTCCTGTCCACGGAGAATTGGATCAGGATGAATTCTGGGACTGGGTGATTTGATCTGAAATGCCGATACTTAAGGAAAATGTTCAGGATTGCCGGCACATTCAGTCTGTGTTTCTTCATGCTGCTCCTCTTCTCCTGCAAGAGTTCTCCGAAGCCGCCGGAAAGCCCTCCTCCAAGGGCGGAAGAAGCGGCGCTTCCCGAATCCGCACCTCTTGCGGGGCTGAAATTTGATCGTATTGAAGCTGCCAGTACCTTCCGGGTTTCACTTTTTTATACCCTTAGTCTGGAAAATCCCGGTTCCCGCGGCCTGACTGCGGAGATCCCGGCCTGGGAAATACTGCTTGACGGCAAGGGGCCGAAAGAGCAGGAGACTTCCGCTGAAAAAGCCGCAGCCCTTTTCCTGGAAGAAGGCCGGCCCGTTGGAGAGGCTTCGTTTGAGTGCCCTGCAATGGGGAGTTCCGAAACGCCTTTGCGGCTCGATGTTGACCTTTCCCGTTTCCCCGGCTGGGATTCGGTTGAGCTGACCGAGTATACGGCAGAATTCCGTCTGAAACTTTCCTACCGTTATTCTGAAGGAAAGGACGCCGAAGGAGAGGCCGTGGAGCTTGCCTCTTTCCCCAGAATCCGGGAGCCGGAATTTACCATTACCAGGATTGCCGTGCTGCAGGCTGAACTTATCAATACCCGTTTCCGGGTGAGTCTCAAGATCGATAATCCCAACTTTTTCCCGGTGAATCTTTCCTCCTTTGAGTACGCTCTCTTCGGCGACGGCCGTTTCTGGGCCGACGGCATGGAAAAAAACGTACTCCACATCCCCGCGGGAAAATCCGGAGAAACCAGACTCTTCCTGACAATGAATTTTATCAACCAGAGCCGGGACATGCTGGACAGGGTGATAGACATGGATCGGGTGCGCTACCGCTTTGCCGGGGACGTGCTGGTGGAGACCGGCATCGCATGGCTCCCCTGCTTCAGGATGGGTTTTGACAAATCAGGCTATTCGGAA
>JAIRXN010000220.1 GCA_031268245.1 Treponema sp.
AGTAAGAAAAAGAGCAAAAAATAGTGATTTAGCATCAATTTCCGCGTTCTTTTCTATGTCCGTGTTGTCAGTGTCGTCCGTGGTTATTATGGAGAATGTATAAGACGGAACACTAGCGCAGTTTCTTCCGCAGCTTGCGGCGGGAATTGCGTTCATGTCTGCCCTCCCCATCGGAAAGAGCGCCGGATTTTTTTTCCGCTTCCGCGAGGAGAGCGTAGTCCTGTATGGGTTCCCGGCCGGGAAGCCGCGAGGCGACAACAAGCAATACACAGGCAAAGAGTATCTCCAGGATGCTGAGAATCTGTCCCGTAGAGAAAGCCAGCAAGGGGTGGCTTATAGCCGGGGAGAGGCCGTTTTTGACAAAGTCGATACGGTAACCCAGTCCTTCATCCGGTTCCCGAAAATATTCAATAAAGAAGCGGCTGAGGCTGTACAGAATAAAGTAAAAACCGGCGAGAAAACCCTTATAGGGTTTCCTGTTTCTGAGAAGCCAGGTGATTGTAAAGCATACAATCCCTTCAAAAAAAGCCTCATAAAGCTGGGAAGGATGACGGGGCAGATTTACCAGGGTTCCGGTAATGGGGATACCCGCCTTTGCCGCCGCTTCCTGTACCCACGCGTCCCCTGCGGGCAGAGGAGCGGCATGGGGAAAGATCATCCCCAGGGGGCCGGTAGTTACCCGGCCGTAGAGTTCGCCGTTGATAAAATTCCCCAGCCGCCCGAATGTATAGCCCAGGGGGATGGAGCAGGCATACATGTCGGCGATTTCCCTGGCATCCCAGCGGCGCAGAGCCGAATAGATGAGGATCCCCAGGGCGCCGCCTATGGCTCCTCCGTGGTAACTCATCCCCATGAGACCGGTGAACCTCCCGTCCCGGAAAGGCCAGAAGACGAGCCAAGGCTGACGGCGGTAGATGTCGCTGGTTTCGTACACGAGTGTGGCAAAGATCCGGGCGCCGAAAAGCAGGCTCAGGATACACCAGAAGAAAAGCCCGGAAAGATCATCATCGCTCATGGGAAAATGCCGTTCCCGTACCTGCGCCCGGTAGAGAAAAAAGGCAACCGTAAAAGCCACCACATACATGACCCCATACCAGCGCAAAGGCAGGCCCGGAATTACTTCAGGCTTCAGCCATGCGGGAAAATTAATATGTAGTAAAAACACCGCTACCTCTCAAATTTGTTATCTCTATTCCTACTCAACTCTCTATGTAAACTACATTCCCCGTTCCTTAATCCGCCCGGTATCCCGGTCGAAGTAGAACACTACCCCGCTGCGGGCCTGGCTCACCTCATAATACCTGTCATGGCTCTCCATAACCACCCCCGGATAGACAGTGCCCCGAACCCGGATTTCGGAATCGAAGTGTTCTTCATACTTTTCCCGGAGGGTAAAGATCTTGAGGTTAAGTTGTTCCAGCATCTTCATTAATTTGACTTTCTCGGCCCGTGCGGCGGCCAGGGCCTGGGAGTTTTTCAAAACCTGCTGAATGCGGATATCGAGGCGTCTGATGGCGGCCCGGATCTTTTCAATATTATTGTCAACCGCATCGATCTGATCCCGGATAAGGTAATCCTGACCGAATGATATTTCCGTCCGGTTACCCTTCCCGTTTCCCACATCCTGGGCATTGACACCCTTGCGGGCCTTGGTAACTCCCCCTTCAAGCCTGCCCGAAGCGTCGTCGATAAACAGCATGCCGTTGGTCTTGATGTTGGATTTCAGACAACCGTTCTTCAAGCGTATGTCTCCGATAGCCATCACCGTAGCCTGATCCACAAAGGCGGCTTCCACTGTCTTCCGGGAATGCACCAGACCCTTGCCTGCACCGCGGATGCCTCCGGCGACCAGTACCTTTCCGCCCGCGGAGATCAGAGCCGCATCTGCACTGCCTGAAATAAACACATTGAGGCCGCCCATTACGGTAAAACCGGGAAGTACCCTTCCTTTAATCCGCACTTCCCCGGAAAAGTTGATATTCCCCGTGGCAGGCCCAATATCCCCTTCCACTCCCTGAAGGCTTGAAACCGTAAGCCGCTTGCCGTCAAAACAGAGTTCTCCGGAACAGGCCGCCGCCAGTCTGACAAATTCTCCACCCTGACTCTCCGCGGCGGGAACTTCCTTTATTGATTCATCGTGATTAAGATCCAGCGGAACTGCCTTGTCAATCTCAAGCACAGTACCTTTGACATTGTAGCCGGGCCGCCCTCCCTCAGGACCGGGGCGGAGTTCCGCTACGGGCTGTCCGGCCTTGACGGGGATCGATTTACCGGGTCCGGGGCCGCCGCCTGAGACAAGCCATGTAAGTTCAAAGCCGCCTTTTGCCAGAGGAGCCTCGCCCCGGGCGATGAGCGCCCCTTCGCAGAAGCCCTTGGCATGAGCCTTTTTACAGGCAGCTTCTACCGCGGCAGTATCCACACCCTTGACCACCCCCATGGCGGCCAGAACCTTTACCACCAGATCAGGCCGCAGCGCCAAACCTGCTCCCTGTTCTTTGCCAAGGTCTGCCCTGGCCTCCATGGCGTCATCACTCACATGAACGGCAACCCGGCCGTCCCTATATTCGATCACCTGTCCCCGGAAACTCTTCTCCCCGGTTTTTACCAGAAGAAGGCCGTCCATGCCGGCGGTAATATCGGAACCGTGCTGTTCCAGGCCGCCGTAGAGCTTCAAATCGGGATCGTTTCCCGGAAGTCCCGGAATTTCGTTACCGAAGATATCCTTCCCGCTCTTTCCTTCGGCGCCTGCACTTATCCGGGCGACCGTGTCGCCTTTTTTGACCATGACGGCGCCGCTTGCCTCTTCCGGGGGAAAATTCTCCTCTCCGGCCGAAGACATTCTACGGGCTTTCACCCGTTCCAGAATGGGTTTGGCTTCCGCCTCTTCCAGAAGCTTTACCGCCATCTGAACTTCGCGGTCTTCGCCCCTGGTACTCATCTTACCCTCTACCAAAAGGTAGTTGTTAAGGGTAAGTTCCGGCCCTTCCATAAAGGTCTTAAGATCGGCCTTTAGCTTTTCCTGATCAAAACCCTGAACTTTTGAATCACGCAAGGCCTGGCTTATATCCTTCATCGAAAGAGGGCGGCCTCCCGCCACCCCCTTACAGAGATTGAGTACTGCCATTGTCTTGTCGGGACTTATCTCCACTACAGCCTTTCCCTCCTGTATCCGGAAGAGGGAATGGGCCAAAATCGCGGTTCCGCTCCGAATGGCTCCGGCAATTTCCGCATCGATGGATTCAGCCTTAACCAGCAGTGTCTCCGCAGCTCCCTTGGAACGAGCATCGGCGATTATCTCTTTCCCTGCAGGAGGGGCAAAACGGCTGTCGCCGGGTTCAAACCTGAAATAAAAGGTGATACCGTCTGAGCCCTTTTCCACAGCCCAGGAAGGTTTTGCCAGAGCCGCTACATCCGCCCAGTTCTCCCCTATACGCAGAAGACCCGAATACCGGGCATAAATATCATTCTTCTCCCGGCTGAGTCCCTTCCCCAGAAGGAAACCGCCTTCGGGGAGCTGCTTGGGAAGAATGGGCTTTCCAAAGACGCTTTTCCCCGGTTTACCCGGTCTGGGGGGACTTGCAGTCCCTGCCTTTTTGTCTTTTTCTACATATTTGAGTTCTTTCAGTTCAGGATTGACGGAAACCTTCTCCCGCGTTTCCTTCTTTTCCCAGGTAACAACCGTCTCTTCCTTTCCGGGGAGGAAAGGCAGGGCGCCCGCCTTTTTGACAAGCTGTTCCTTTTTTATCCTTTCAATTTTGACACGGTAGAGTACCGGATCACCGGCTTCCTTCAGGGCGGCGTCCTTGTAGGGCTCCATGCCGGCCGGCGCCGGAACGGCTTCCCAGATAATCTCCTCTCCAACAGGATCCTCGGAAGGAGTCCCCTGGGCGATTACCATTTGAAAGACTTCGCCCTTCTTTTTTGCCTTGGAAGCGCCTTTCAGGAAGGTTTCAAGATCCCTGGCCTGGGGGGCGCTAAGCTTGTTCTCCCCCGCGAGTTTTATGACTGCATCTGCGTCCCAGCCCAGACCGTCCGGATCAAAGACAAAACTCAAGATCGCCTGAGTCTCCTCCGGATTAATGCTGATGCCGGCATCGCCCTTGGCGATGATAGCTGCCATGATAACCCCTATTTAGTAGACTCATTTCAGTAACCAACCGGTTATTGAACAAGTCAAGTGTCTGTCCGCTTCTAAAACCTTGCCTGGCTTCGGAACGGCCGCAGATTCAGTCCTATGCTTTATAACCCTGGGCAATGGCCCTGGACAGTTTAAGCTTGATAAAACTGTTCTCTTTCCTGAGTTTTGCAATTTCAATCTGCTGGGACTTGACTGTCTCAATAAGATCCCCCTGGGACAGGGCCCCCGAGTGGAGCAGATCCTCCACATATTCGATCCGGTTATCAAAATCAATTTCAGCCTCCATGCCTGCTTCCTGGAAACTTTCATCGATCATTTTATCGTTCAAGGTGAAGCTATCCTCATCGCCCTGAAGGATCTTGTCGGCAATTCGGTAGATCGCCTGGGAAAGCAGAGACTGGGGCTTGTAGAGCACGATGGGCAGCCGGGCGGAGAGGGCGGTATCCTGCACCGTATCCCGGTAGATAATTCCCAGATGTTCAATCTTGAGATCCAGGTACTCCTCGCAGGAACGGCGGATCTTCATGGCAACATCGGCATCCTTGGGATCGTCAATCATGTTCATGATAAGACGGGGATGCAGGGCGCCGATGTGCGCCATGAATTTTTCGTGGGATTCAGGATCGACCTTTTTGATTTCGGGCAGCATCTTGGGGATGTAGAGCCGCTGGGATCCCGAACCGTCCTTCCGAACCTGTTCAAGGTAACTCCGTGCAGGACTCCCCTTGGAAAAAACCGTAAACATAAGCCGGAAAACGGTATTTTTAAGGAACACATAGGCATTGAGCACGGCGGTTACCGCCGGGGCGGAAACCACAATGCCCTGACCGGAGAGAAGGAAAAAATCCAGAATAGACTGGTGAGTCCCCGCGCCGAGGTCAAGAATAAGAATATCCGTATCGCCGGACAAGGCAAGAAGACGCTTTACCAGGGCCTTGAGCTGGCTGGCCTTGAGATTCGCCGTACCGGGAATCTCCGTGTCGCCGGGAATGAAACGCAGGCCGCGGACATCCGTATCGGAGATTACATCATTAAAATTGGAGCGCGTATCGTTGAGAAAGGTGCCGATTCCTGTCCTGGGCGCCTGGTTCCCCAGGGCCAGATGCAGATTACTGGCTCCCAGGTCAAGATCCGCCAGAACCACCCGCTGCCCTGCCTGGGCAAAGGCTACCCCCAGATTTGCGGCAACCATGGATTTCCCTACGCCGCCTTTTCCGCTCGCTATCGGAATAATACGCATTACATACCCCCACCTTCGAGCTTTTTTTCTTTTTTTCCCCTAAAAACAAGCAAGGCCGAAGCTCCTGCGGAAAAAAGATCGCCGCAACACATGAAGAAGACTATCCCCAAAGTCATCCAGGGATTCCCTCTTTCAAGAAACGTCAAATTTTCAAAGAATATCCGGCCCTGAAGCCCGGCAAGAAAACCGGAAAACCAGGGCCGTGCAGCGGCAACAAAAAACAGCTTTCCTGCCAGGTACAACGGCGCATAAAGCCCGTAAACTTCCAGGGAATACAGCATGAATAGAGCCATCAACAGGAAAAGCCCGTTGGCTGCCGCCAGGGGAAGCACCGGAAACAGATCTGCCGTATCGGCAAAAAACAGATACAGACCCAGCATGAGAAGCAGGCGGATACACTCATAGACAAAAAGAACCACCCTCAGAGGCCGATACACACCCATGATCTCATAATAGATAAAGGATCGCCTTACTTCAAGAGCGGGAAGCAAGACCGCAGGGCTATATAGTCCTTAATAGATAAACGGAATAATCCGGTATTTTACCTTTGCGGTATACTCATCCCACAATTCACCGTATTTTGCCTTGCAAATTTTGTTGTCGTCCACCTGGCGGGTAAAGAGGAGCGCCACATAATAAAGCGGATACAGCCATACCGGCCAGAGAGCCGGATACCCGGCGGCAAGGGCAATGCCGCAGCCTTCCAGTATCTCTCCCAGGTAATTGATATGCCGGCTTAAGCCCCAGAAACCATTGACCAGAATGGAATGCTTCCCGTCGGAAATAGTTTCCGGTTTAATCCACAAAAATTTTTTATCGCCCTGTGTTTTAAAGCAGTATTTCTGCATATTTGCACAGCGGGCCAGAACCCATCCAAAAAAGTACAGAACACAGAAACAAACAGTAAGCCAAACCGGCAGATGAGGATTGGGCAGATCCACTGTTGCCCAGAGGGAGACGAAGTAAAAATACGGATAAAAGGAAAGACAGCCAAAGCCCAATTTGAAGCCGACTCGCTCCGCAATGAAATCGTAAGTGTAAAGATGCACTTTTTCAAAATAAAGATATTCCCATAAAAACCAGCTAAGCATGGCGGCTCCGGCAATGAAACCGGGATTAATGTCTTCCTGCGTCATGATGTGATGCGCCGCAAAAGAGAGAACATTGAGCTCTAACATGACCGCTCCGATTAAATAAAGCCACATCTTTGCGTCGATACGTCCATTTTTAAATTGAGGATTCTTCAGGCGTCCGAACCATAAATCGGCGGGGAAGGGCTTCCCGGTAGAAGGATTGCGCAGCACGATGATAAAAGAAAAAAGCAGCCCCGGCACAGCGGCGCCTGCCAAACTCAGCCACCTGACCCTGTACAACCAGTCAAAGGGAAGGAGATTGAGCAGGCCCAGGGCGGCCCAGAGCAGGACGCTTGCGGCAAGGACAAAAATACCGTTTAAGCGGTAACGCAGTGTCTCGCCGGACTTGTCGTCTTTTACATATCCTGTTATCCATTTGCCGGGCAGAACAAGATGCAGCAGCGTGATGACCGCGTAGGCGATCCAGGGGGTAAAAAATCCGAAAAGCAGGGTTTTCATTCTAGTTCAAACTCCTTGTATTGGCTGACATAATTTTAATTGCGAATTTCCGCGGCGCAAGGCGCATCAAAAAGAAACGGGCCAGTTTATTGATCCCCCCCGGCACAAACACCGGGCCTTTCCCCAGGGCCTTCAATGTTTTTTCCGCCACTTGCGCGGGCCTTAAAGTACCCGGCGCCCTGACCGCATGCGCCTGATTGTAGCCGGGCGTAAGAATGGCCCCCGCGCAGGAAGCGACCACATCAATGCCGCAGGGCTTAAGCTCTTCCCACAGGCCTTCGGCAAGGACGGCGTTAAAGGCCTTGCTTGCCGCATAGCCTGCAAGCCTGGGACTACCCTGTGTTCCTGCCAGTGAAGACATCAGTATGATGCCTCCCTTTCCACGCTCAATCATTTGCGGCAGTACAAGCCGGGAAAGCGCCAAAGGTCCCCGCACATTGACAGCGGCTATCTGCACAAGCTGTTCTTCTTCAAGATCCTTGAAAAGCCCGACCGGCGCGTATGCCGCATTGTAAATCAGAAGACCGATTTGGACGTTCAGGGAACCGGCAAAAGCCTTTACCGCCTCAAGATCGCCCATATCCACCGCGTGGGTAACAAGCTCCACCGGGTACTTCCCCCCGAGCTCTGCGGCAAAGGCTTCCAGTTTTTCTTTTCTCCTGGCCAGCAGTACAAGGTTAAATCCCCGCCGGGCCAGAGCTTCGGCATAGGCGGCGCCTAATCCCTCGGATGCACCGGCAATCAGAGCGTAGGGCCCATACTTTTCCAGCATAGTGTACAATACCATGAATGCCGGTTGAATGGCTATAAGCTCTATTACATCCGCCCGGAGTCTGCCGGAGTATATTACGAATTTACCGGAAATACATTATGATTCATTTATGCGGAACACGGAGACCCTTTTGAAGACGGAAGGCAAAAACCTTAGGATGTATGCGGCACTGCTCTTCCTGTTTATGCTGCCCGCGGCGGCGCTGAACGGGGAAGAATTCAAACTTCCGCCGAAAGATACCTGGGAGAAGCTTTTTAACAGGACAGTAATTATCAGAACTGAAGTGTCCCGGGAAGTTGAGGCCGATAAAAGCAAATGGATAGATGCCTATGCGGATCTCCATACCTGCACCGATATACCGATGTCCAGCCTCCGGGAGACCATTCTGGATTATGAAGCATATCCCCGTATTTTTAAGCGGAACAAGGGTATGAAGGTTATCCGCGAAGACGGCAGAGTATACCATGATATGACGGCAGGCATTGAGGTACTGGGAGTTTCCTACGCCGTGCGCTTCCGCCAGGCAGTTACCGTCCTTGTTGATGAACCCGACCGCTTGATTCTTGATTTTATCCCTGTTACCGACGACGGCAGCGTAAAGAATGTGCGGGGCGCATGGTATTTTGAATCCCTTCCGGGGACTAACCGGGTCTATGTCCGCTACTATGCCGCAAGCCGGGTCATGCAGCGAATCCCCCTGCAGCGTTTTTTTATGTCCATACTCATTGATGATGAAACCGGCGGTGCGCTCCGCCAGTTTCTGAGCGCCGCCCGAAAGAGGAGCAAAAACCGTTAGGGCGGCGCTGATTAACTCACCGCTTCCTTAGGAACTGCGCAAGAATAAAATGTACAACATTTTATTCTAATTGCTTACGCAATAAGGAAATAACATGACC